>JALDXP010000280.1:0-3422 GCA_032154885.1 Actinomycetota bacterium | reverse complement strand
ACCACCCCGACCACGGACGAATCAGATTCCGCAAACCAGCCCTCCGCGGGCCACCCGACTGAGTTGGCGAACTAGGTTCCAGCGGTGGCGACATCACGACGGTTCGTCCAGGTCGACGTGTTCAGCCCGATCCCGACCCAGGGAAACGGGCTGGCTGTAGTTATTGATGCCGAGGGGCTCAACGATTCCCAGCTCCAGACATTCGCCGCCTGGACCAATCTCGCCGAGACCACCTTCTTGCTTCCACCCGAGGACCCGGCCGCGGATTACCGGGTGCGCATCTTCACCCCATATCAGGAGTTGCCCTTCGCGGGACACCCGACCCTGGGAAGTTGCGTCGCCTGGCTCCATTCGGGGGGTGTCCCCAGGGAGGCCGGCGTGATCCGACAGGAATGCGGGATCGGCATCGTAGAACTCGACAGCACAGCGGAGCCTCTCGCCTTCGTGGCACCGCCGACCTCGGTTTCGCCCCTCGCTCCCGACCGTTTCGATGCCATCGCGGAGGCGCTGGAAATTCCTCTCGAGGCGGTCGGCCAGACGGCCACGCTCGACAACGGGCCTGTGTGGCAGGTTCTCGATCTCGGGTCGGCCGAGGAAGTGCTCGAGGTCGACTCGTCCAGGGCCCGCTGGTCACCACTCGAGTTCGTGGGGCTCCTTGGCGCCCACGTCCCTGGCTCCGAATGCGACTACGAGGTGAGGATGCTCGCATCCAACGGAGTCGAGGACCCGATCACCGGTTCGCTGAACGCTGCGCTCGCCTACTGGCTGCGGGATCAAGGGCGGCTCGACGAGCCGATCGTGGTATCTCAAGGCACCGCCTTGGGACGACATGGCCGTGTCTTCATCCGGCCTGCCGGCGACAGCATCCTGATTGGTGGCGACACGCACATCCTCATCGAAGGCACCGTTTCGTTGTAGCCAGCAATGGCCACCCGTACCGAGCTCGACGAGCGATTCGAGGGCGATGCCCTAGACCCGGAGGTGTGGTTTCCGTATTACTTGCCCCACTGGAGCTCCCGGGAGCAATCGGCGGCGACCTATTCAATCCGCGACGGAGAGCTGCATCTGTCGATCCCTCCCGATGAGCCTCTCTGGTGCCCAGACCTCCACGACGAGCCGCTTCGGGTGTCGGGAGTCCAGACGGGCAGCTTCTCCGGGCCGGTCGGCTCGACGATTGGCCAACAGCCCTTCAAGGATGGTCTGAGGGTGAGGGAGGAGCAACCGACCCTTTGGGGCTACACGCCCCGTTTCGGTCGCATCGAGGTGGAAATACGCGTGGCATTGACGCCACGCTCGATGTTCGGTTTCTGGCTGGCCGGGATCGAGGATCGGCCCGAGCGCTCCGGCGAGATCCTCGTCGTCGAGGTCTTCGGTGCCGAGATCGAGAATGGCTCGGCGGCCGTCGGGATGGGGATCCGTAGCTTCCGCGACCCGGACCTGACTGGCGACTTCTCTGCGCCGCGTCTGGAGATCGACGTGTCCGAGCGCCATAAGTACGGGGTCCTCTGGAATCGCGAGTCTGTCGAGATCGTCATCGACGAGGTTCCGGTGCGCCGAATCGACCAATCGCCCGACTATCCGATGCAGCTCATGATCGGCGTGTTCGACTTCCCGGCTCGGGACCCGTCGGGCATATGGTCCGATCACGTCCCCGAGCTGGTCGTCTCCTCGGTCAAAGGGTCTCCGCTGTCATGAACCACGAGCCAATCGACCGCTACCCAAGCCTCGCCATCCCAGATCAACGGATTGATCTCCACTTCTTGCAAGGCGGATCCCGTGATCCCACGGCTGACCAGACTGACGATCAGGGCTAGCCCTTCAAGGTCGGCGGCGGGCGCTCCACGGAACCCGTCAAGCAGCGCTCGGCCCCGAAGACGCTCCATCATCGCGGCCGCCTCGATCTCGTCGACCGGTGCCGGTGCAAAGACGACGTCGTCGAGCAATTCGGTCAGCACTCCACCGATACCGACCGAGATGAGCGGCCCGAACACCGGATCGACAAGACCACCCACGATCATCTCCAACCCGGGCCGATACCTCTCCACCCTCACTCCCTCGACAGCCTGACCCGCAGCTGTCGTCGCCGCCGTCACATGGTCGATGGCGTTGCTCACAGCCGAGGCGTCGCCTAGATCGACCCGGACGCCTCCAACCTCGGTCTTGTGGGCCAGGCCGGCCGACACGACCTTGACCACGACCGGGTACCCGAGACTCTCTGCGACGGCCACTGCCTCTTCGGCAGTCCGGGCCATCGCACCTTCGACCAGGGGCAAGCCCCATTCCTCGAGCTCTCCCTCGATCGGTTGCACCTCCCTTGGGGCTGGCCAATTCGCCAGCCGGGCCAGGCCGGCCATCGTCCGGATCGCGACTCTGGGCTCTTCGGTGACCGGGACAACAGCCTCTCTCAGGCTTTCCAGAGCCTCGATTGCCTGGTCTCCTGCCATCCACAAGTGGAGGATCGGGATGGGAGTGCCCGCCTCCCCGATTACGCCGACACTCCCACCCTCGGGAGGAGAAACAAGAGCCAGGAGGGCCTTGACGCGCTCAATCGAGTGTGAAGGCGGATGAGCCGTGGACACGGCCAGCACCATGTCGTACTCGCCCGATCGGGCGAAGCGGTCGACGACTTCGGCAAAGCGGCTCGGGCCGCCGATGATGCCCCCCATGTCGAGTGGGTTGTTGGCCGTCCCCAGGTCGAGAAGTGGGCCGAGCGCGGCCTTGAGGCCGGGCCCTGGCTGGCGCAGATCCAAACCACTCTGCTCGGCGAGATCGGCGAGATGGATGGCGATGCCCCCGGAATGGGTGACGATGGCCGCGCGGTCACCTGTGGGAACAGGGGCCCGGGCCAACATCTCCGCGATGTCATATGCCTCGGCCGGAGTCTCGCCCAACACCACCCCGAGAGACTCCAGCACACCATGGAGCACCTTCTCCGGCAGGGCCAACGCTCCGGTATGGGTTGTCATCAGGGCCTTGCCCCGGTTCCCCGTCCCGATGCGACACGCCACGACCGGCTTGCCACGGGCAATCGAATCACGTACGGCCTCGATGAAGACCCGGCCGTCACGAACGGTCTCGATAAGGGCAAGCACCACCTTCACCTCGTCGAGGACCGACACCGCCGAGATGGCCTCACCCAGCTTGATGTCGATCTCATTGCCGGTCGACACCGACACCGCCAGCCCGCCGCCACGGGCCGCGGCCAGATTGTGGATATAGCTGCCGGTGCCACCGCTTTGAGTGACCAGCCCGACCGGCCCGGAGCGGATCTCTCCTGCATTCCGATCGAGACAGGTGAGAAAGGAGGCGGCGAGGCCCTTGGAGCGCCGGATGACCCCTCCACTGTTGGGTCCCAGCAGCCGGAACCCGACACTCTCCACCCACTTGGAAAGATCGGCCTCGAGAGCCATCCCATCGTCACC
>JALDXP010000279.1:0-3453 GCA_032154885.1 Actinomycetota bacterium | reverse complement strand
TGTACGCCTGCGTCCGCCCGGTTCGCTGGTTCGAGGGCGTGCCTTCGCCGGTCAAGGACCCGGGTCAGGTCGACATGGTGATCTTCCGGGAGAACACCGAGGACGTGTACGCCGGGCTCGAGCTCGAGGCCAACACGGAGGATTCTGCCCGCCTCATCGAATGGGTGAAGTCGGAGTACGGGTGGGAGGTCCGCCCTGACTCCGGGATCGGGCTCAAGCCGATCTCGATCACGGGCTCCAAGCGCCTGATCCGAGCGGCGATCAAGTACGCCCTGGCCAACGGGCGCAGGTCGGTGACCCTCGTTCACAAGGGGAACATCCAGAAGTTCACCGAGGGGGCGTTCCGCAGCTGGGGCTACGAGCTGGTCAAAGAGGAGTTCTCCGATGTGGCGGTGTCATGGGAGGACAGCGGTGGCGAGCCGGGTGACAAGCTCCTGGTCCAGGATGTCATCGCCGACGCCATGCTCCAGCAGGTTCTCACCCGCCCAGCCAATTACGACGTCATCGCCACGACCAACCTGAATGGCGACTACATCTCGGACGCCCTGGCCGCGCAGGTTGGGGGCATCGGGATCGCCCCCGGAGGCAACATCAACTACGACACCGGTGTGGCCGTCTTCGAGGCCACTCACGGCACCGCCCCCAAATACGCCAATCAGGACAAGGTGAACCCGGGATCGGTGATCCTCTCCGGGGAGATGATGTTCCGCTACCTGGGTTGGGCCGAGGCGGCGGATCTGATCATCCAGGGCCTGGAGGGCGCGATCAAGGCCAGGACAGTGACCTACGACTTCGCCCGTCTCACGGACGACGCCACCGAGGTGAAGACCTCCGAATTCGGCGACGCGGTCATCGGCCACATGTAGCGGCGTCGGGTGCATCGGCCATTCGACAGTGGCTCCCTGCACACAGGCCTCTCCTACACTGATTGCACCTAGCGGGAGCCCATGACCACCCTCCAGATCACCCGTTCCTCTGATGTCTTGCCTGAAGAGGAAGTGGCCGCGCTCCGCCCGACCCTCGACGACATCGAACGGCTCAAGGTGGAGCGGAACGCCATCGTTGCGGCCCACAACTACATGACGCCTGACATCTATCACCTGGCGGCGGACATCACCGGAGACTCCCTCGCCCTCGCCCAGCTGGCGCTGGACACCGAAGCCGAGGTAATCGTGCTCGCCGGGGTCCATTTCATGGCGGAGACGGCCAAGATCATCAACCCGAGCAAGACGGTCCTGATACCGGATCTCGAGGCAGGATGCTCATTGGCCGACGGCATCACGGGGGCCGATGTCCGCCATCTCAGGGAGCAGTACCCGGGCGTGCCGGTGGTCACCTATGTCAACACTTCGGCCGAGGTCAAGGCAGAGTCCGACATCACCTGCACCTCCTCGAACGCAGTGGCGGTGGTGGAATCGCTCGGGGTGGACCGGGTCATTTTCACCCCCGATCAGTATCTCGGCCGATGGGTTGCCACTCAGACCGATGTCGACGTGATCATCTGGGAAGGCTCCTGCATCGTCCACGAGCGGTTCACCGGAGGGGAGATCGCCGACTACCGGAAGGCATATGGCGACATCCCGGTCATCGCCCACCCCGAGTGCCCGCCGGACGTGCTCGCCGAAGCGGACTTCGTCGGATCCACCCACGCCATGATCGACTGGGTCACCACCCGTCAGCCGGGCCGCGTGATGATGATCACCGAGTGCTCCATGGCCGACAACGTGGCACGGGAGACCCCGAACACCGAGTATGTCCGTCCCTGCAACCTCTGCCCCTACATGAAGCGAATCACCCTCGACAACATCCGCACTTCTCTGGCCACCCTCACCCATCAGGTCGAGATCGCGCCCGAGGTGGCGGATCGGGCCCGGCAAGCCGTGATGCGCATGCTCGAGGTCGGTCGTAAGGACTAGAGGCCACCCCCGATGACCGAGATCACCCGGCTCGATGCCCCGTTGGTCGTTGGCGCCGGCGTCGCCGGTTTGACGGTGGCGCTCGGGTTGCCCCGGGCCTACGTGCTCACCACCCAGGACATGGGATCTACCTGGTGGGCCCAGGGAGGCATCGCCGTGGCCTGGTCACCCGATGACTCACCACGACAGCACGCCGACGACACACTCAGTGTGTCCGGTGGACTGGGCGTCGAGCGGGTGGTCGACCTCCTGACCCACGGCGGCCCGGCGGCGGTCGAGAATCTCATCGCGATCGGCGCCCAATTCGATCGTGACGAGGATGGGGAGCTCATGCTCGCCCGCGAGGGAGGGCACAGGACCCGTCGCGTCCTGCATGCCGACGGGGACGCAACCGGTGCCGAGGTCATGCGTGCGCTCATCGCCGCCGTGGAAGCCGGTGACCGGGTAACCGTCATCCAACAGCGGGCCATCGACCTGGTCATGGCCGGGGACCGCGTGATCGGGGTGGTCACCAGCGAGGGGAAGAAACGGGAGGTGCTCCTCGCCCCGGCAGTAGTGCTTGCGACAGGTGGTGCGGGGAGGATCTACTCCCAAACCACCAACCCCGCCGGGGTGACCGGAGACGGCATAGCCATGGCCGGGCGGGCGGGGGCGCGTCTTGCCGATCTCGAGTTCGTGCAGTTCCACCCGACTGCCCTTCATGTCGGCAAGGACCCAATGCCGCTGTTGACCGAGGCCCTCCGCGGCGAAGGAGCGATCCTGGTCGATGCCCATGGCCGGCGTTTCATGCCCCAGTACCACCCGATGGCCGAACTTGCCCCGCGTGACATCGTGGCGCGGGCCATTTTCTGGCAATACGACCGTGGTTTGGGCGGTGCCTATCTGGATGCGAGATCCATCGTCGACTTCGCGGATCGGTTCCCGACCGTCAACGCTCACGCCCACTCTGTCGAGCTCGACCCCTCCGAGCACCTCCTGCCGGTCTCCCCGGCAGCCCACTATTACATGGGTGGGATCGATGCCGACGCCAATGGGCGAACGTCGGTGCCGGGTCTGTGGGCGGTGGGCGAGGCCAGCTCCACCGGCGTGCACGGGGCCAACCGGCTTGCCTCCAACTCCTTGTTGGAGGGCCTCGTCTTTGGGGCGCGGACGTCGGCCGATGTGGCGACGTCGCTTGTGGCGCCCGACGGGGAGCCGTTCGCTCCCAAGGAGGCCTTCGACCTGCCCCTGGTGGCCGGCCCTGCCCTCGAGGATCTCCGTCAGATCATGTGGGACCGGGTCGGGCTCGTGCGCACGGGCCCGGGTCTCTGGGAGGCGAGGAGCCACCTCCTCGAGCTGGATTCAGTCCTGCGTCGGACGATCGCCGGTCGGGTCGCCCTCGAGCTGTCGCTGATGGTCATCCTGGCCGCGCTTCGACGGTCCGAATCCAGGGGCGGGCATTACCGGGCCGATTACCCGGAGCCCGATCCGATGCAGGAGCACCGCACCCTGATCGATCCGACCAGGGCCCAGATGACGGCGGTGAGCTGATGCTTCG
>JALDXP010000278.1:0-3470 GCA_032154885.1 Actinomycetota bacterium | reverse complement strand
CGACAGTTGCTGGCGCTGCAGGTCCCAAAACGGCTGATCCCGTGCTCGACGATCACGCCGGCGAGACTCATCGCCGCGATCGCTCCGATCCTGGATGCCATCGGGGCGTCGGCGGGGTCGTAGTGGAGATGTGGCTCCCCGTCGTGCATAGAGACACGAGGGGTGGCCCTGTTCTTCTCCAGCACCTGGTTGAGGTTGGAGACGGCGGTGCCGACGTCAGGGGCTACGAAAATCGCCCGCAAATCGTCACGCAGCCTGTGAAGCTTTCTCAGGTCCTTCTCGGTGATCGGCTGCTCATCGATCGGGAGGAGCGACTCGTATCTGGCCAGGAAAGTGACCAACTCGTCCAGGGTGCCGATCTCGTCACCGGCCAGCTCATCGGTGTTGACGAGGTCCACGGCGAGTTCCACGGTTTGATCCGAGTAATGAGAGAAATTCATTTGACTTATTACACCCCATCCAATATGGTAACAAGTGTACGGAAGAACGGTTATTACGTCAAGAGGAGGTTCCCAAGATGATTGGGCATCCCGCCATCGCATACATAGTGGCGCAACGAATCCTCGACGATAGACGCGAGGAAGCGCAGGCATACAGACGGGCGAAAACCGTCATGAGGCCTCGCAGTCTCAAGCTGGGCTCCTACCGGCTCACCTTGAGCAAGGAGGTTCGTGGTGTTCCTCGCCCAGTGTGACATCATCGGTCGGAAGGCCCTGATCTGGGCCTCCGACCTTCAAGGCATCGTCAACACCGAAGCCGGCATTGTGGTGCGATACCGCTGTGCCTGTGGCCAGCCTGCCGAGATGCTGACCGGCTCGGGATCCGACGTCCGGGTCAGCGTGCATCTCGGTCTGGCGGCCTGAGGAAGTTCAGCTCTTCTTGCCGAATCGGCGACGATCGGCCTCGTTCAGGTATCGCTTGCGTACCCGGATTGCGGTCGGGGTGACTTCCACCAGCTCGTCATCGGCGATCCATTCGATCGCTGTCTCGAGGGTCAGCTCCCGGGGAGGCCTGAGATTGATGGCCTCATCGGAGGCATGGGTCCGGATGTTGGTGAGCTGCTTCGGCCGTGCCGCGTTGACGACCATCTCATCGGGGCGTGAGGCCTCGCCGATGATCATCCCTTCGTAGACCACCTCGCCGGCGCCGATGAAGAGGTCTCCCCTCTTCTGGAGGTTGTCGAGGGCGAATGCGGTGCTGGTCCCGGCGCGGTCCGAGATCATGGCCCCACCAACGCGATGGGGAAGCTCGCCAACCCACGGCATCCACCCGTCGTGATGTTGATGGATGAGTGCCGTCCCCCTGGTGGTGGTCATGAGCAGGGAGCGAAACCCGAGCAGGCCACGGGCCGGGGCGACGATGGTGACGATGGATCTTCCCGGATCGCCCGGGGAGAGCTCGACGATCATCCCCTTCCTCGGTGCGGCCGCCTGGGTCACTGCCCCCACGTACTCGTCGGGGACGTCGACCACCGCCCGCTCAACAGGCTCGTTTGGCTTTTCGTCGATCACCCTGATGACGACCTCTGGCCGGCTCACCTGAAGCTCGAAGCCCTCCCTGCGCATCGACTCGATGAGCACAGCGAGTTGCAGCTCGCCCCGCCCCGCCACCTCCACCACTTCGGGTGACGAAGTGGCGCCGAGGCGGATCGAGACGTTCCCCAGGATTTCCCGCTCGAGACGGTCCTGGATCTGCCTCGATGTCAGGAACTTCCCATCGTGGCCTGACAGGGGAGAGGTGTTCACTCCAAACGTCATCTTGAGCACCGGCTCGTCGACGATGAGCCGGGGAAGAGGCTTGGGGTTGGCCGGGTCGGCGAAAGTGTCGCCGATCTCGACCTCGGGGAAGCCGGCGACGACGAAGAGATCGCCGGCCTTCACCTCCGCGATCTCGGCTCGGCCCAGACCGGCGAACCCCATCAGGTGGGTCAGCCTGCGTTTGATGGGGGCCTCTTCTTCGTTGCTGTGGCACAGAGCAATGGTGGTCCCTTGCCGCAAGGTTCCCTCGAAGACCCGGCCGATGGCGAGGCGGCCGAGGTAATCCGACGCGTCGAGATTCGTGACCAGGGCCTGGATTGGCCCCTCCGGGTCGCCTGACGGCGCCGGGATGGTGGCGACGATCGCATCGAACAGGGCAGTGAGGTCAGACCCTTCATCAGGGATGCCGATCCCGGTTATGGCGCGGCCCATGCGGGCCACCGTGGAGACGATGGGGAAATCGATGTGGTGGTCTTTGGCATCGAGGTCGAAGAAGAGCTCGTAGACCTCGTCGGCCACCTCGTCGGGCCGAGCATCGGATCGGTCGACTTTGTTGATTACCACCACTGCCGGTAGTTGGCGCTCCAGCGCCTTGCTCAGCACGTACCTGGTCTGCGGCATCGGCCCATCGGCGGCATCGACCAGCAGGAGGATCCCGTCGACCATGGCCAATGCCCGCTCGACCTCCCCACCAAAGTCGGCATGACCCGGTGTGTCTACGAGGTTGATCTTCGTGTCGCGCCACTGGATAGAGGCGGCCTTGGCCAGGATGGTGATGCCACGCTCTCGTTCCTGGTCAGTCGAGTCCATCACCCGCTCCACCCTCTCCTGATGTGAGGCGAACACGCCGGCTGCGGAGAGCATGGAGTCGACCAACGTCGTCTTGCCGTGGTCGACATGGGCAACGAGCGCGACATTACGGACCGATTGGGTGGGCACGCGTTCGATGGTATCGGCACACGGGGCGATCGGGATCGGCGGGCGCGTTAGGCTCCCGCACCCCGACCGAAAGGACAGCATATGGCTCTGGACAGCACCGGTCGCGCCCACTGGGAGGGCGATCTCACCAGCGGATCCGGCACTGCGACTCTCGAGAGCGGCGCCGTTGGCCCGATGCAGGTGACCTGGAAGGCCCGAAGCGAAGTGCATGACGGCCTGACCAGTCCCGAGGAGCTGATTGCCGCCGCCCATGCCGCCTGCTTCTCGATGGCTTTCTCGGGCCGTCTCGGCAAGGCAGGAGGCACGTCGATCGTCCTCGACACCGAGGCCACGGCCACCTTCGTCCCCGGCGAGGGCATCACCGGGATCGTCCTATCGGTCAAGGGCTCGGCAGACGGCGTGAGCGAAGCGGATTTCATGAGTCTGGCTGAGGACGCCAAGGAGAACTGCCCGGTTTCGCAGGCGCTGACCGGGGGTGTGCCGATATCCCTCGACGCCTCTATGTCCTGAGAAAAAGGGAGAGCTTCAGCCGGCTCTCTCTTCGAGGGCGTACTTACCCGAGATCGAACTGCCGCAAGACCGGTCAATTGCGGCGGAAGGTCACCAGCGGGATGTAGAACCACGACCAAGTCAAGACGGCGGCCACAGCGACGGTTGCGCCGACGGCGACGCTGTCGGTAAGCGTCAATGTGGAAATGAGCAAGACCGCCGCCGATAGAGCGACGGCAAAGATGATGGTGCCGGCAATGGTCAGGCTGACCGCGATCTGCAGGT
>JALDXP010000277.1:0-3484 GCA_032154885.1 Actinomycetota bacterium | reverse complement strand
ACGCCGGGGACCTCTCTTTTTGTTAGGTTCGTGTCCGGCGTTTGAGGAGTTCGATTGCCCGAGGCCGTTGAAGCCCAGTTAGAGACGAACCGCCGACCACCCTTGTCGATCGTTCGCGACCTCACGGTGGCGGTTGGCGTAATCGTCCTCATCTGGCTCGGGTTGAGGGTCCTGCGCTCCGAGACCGCGCTCGATGCCCTGGGACCCTTTGGCGGGAAGCTCGTGCAGGCTCTGATCGGCATCGTGCTCGGCGTAGTCGGCATCTGGGCGCTGTTCGTCGTGGCCAACTCCCTCGTGGAGCTACTGCCCGCCCGCGCCACCACCGTCATCCGCCCCTACGTGTTCGTCGGACCGGCGATCGTCGTGCTTTCTATCTTCCTGTTGGCGCCCGCGGTGGGGACGATCATCCAAAGCTTCACCGAGGTCCCCGAAGGCGAGGGGCCTTTCTACAACTACGTCCAGGCGTTCACCGACCCGGCCCTCCAGATCGCATTGCGCAACAACGCGATCTGGCTCATCCTGGCGCCGGCCGGAGCACTCCTCATCGGCCTCGCCTTCGCCGGGTTGGTCGATCGGGTCAAGCGCGAGTCCCTGGCCAAGTCCTTCATCTTCATCCCCCTCTGCATCTCGGGAGCCGGGGTCGCCGTCATCTGGCGCTTCATCTACGAGTGGCGCCCCGAGGGCCAGCCACAGATCGGGATCCTCAACGCCATCGTCACCTCCTTCGGCGGGGAGCCCGTCCCCTGGCTCCAGGAGATCCCGACCAACACCCTGGCTCTAATCGTCGCCTTCGTCTGGATCCAGACCGGTTTCGCCATGGTCATCCTCTCCGCTGCGATCAAAGGCGTCCCGGTAGAGCTGATGGAAGCGGCCCGGATCGACGGGGCCGGCGAATTCCAGACCTTCCTCCGCATAGTGCTGCCATCGATACGCGGGTCGGTCATAACGGTTTTCACCGTCACCGCGATCGCGGTGCTCAAGGTCTTCGACATCGTCTACGTCACAACCAACGGGAACTTCGAAACCGACGTGATCGCCAATCGGATGTTCAACGAGATGTTCCGCTTCCGGAATTTCGGCTTCGCCACCGCCCTGGCAGTGATCCTCCTGGTAGCGGTGATCCCGATCATGGTGGTCAACGTGCGCAATCTCCGTAGACAAGGGATCGGAGCATGACCGCAGAGACTGTCGAGGGCCTGCCTCCTCTGACCGGCGACGCCGTCGCCACGGCAACGACGACCGCCCCAAAACGCGGGCAGTCGAGTGGCTGGCTCGCCAAGGTCTTGGTCCTGATCATCGGAATCGCATGGACCATCCCCACCGCTGGAGTCTTCATCAGCTCATTTCGGCCCGAGACCGAGGTGGCCACCAGTGGCTGGTGGACGGTGTTCACCCACCCGTTCGACTTCACCCAGTACACCCTGGCCAATTATCAGAGGGTGCTCACCTCTGAGGACATGTTCGAGGCGTTCGTCAACAGTCTCATCGTCACCATCCCGGCCACGGTCATCCCGATCACCCTCGCCGCCTTCGCCGCCTACGCCTTCGCCTGGACCAGGTTTCGCGGCCGCAGCTTCCTCTTCGCTGTCGTGGTGGGACTCCTGGTCATCCCGCTCCAGATGTCGCTGGTCCCCTTGCTCAGGCTGTACGGCGACTACGACCTGACCGGGACCTTCGTCGGTGTCTGGCTCGCCCACGCCGGTTTCGGTCTGCCGCTGGCCATCTACCTGCTCTACAACTACATCTCCCAGCTGCCCAAAGACATCTTCGAGTCGGCTTACATCGACGGAGCGACTCCCTTCACCACATTCACGAAGCTGGTGATCCCGCTCTCCTACCCGGCGCTGGCGTCCTTCGCCATCTTCCAGTTCCTTTGGGTGTGGAACGACTTGCTGGTGTCGCTGGTTTTCCTCGGCACCAACCCTGATGTCGCCGTCGTGACAGTGAGCCTGGCCCAACTGGTGGGGAGCCGAGGCGCGGCGTGGCATCTGCTCACCGCGGGGGCCTTCGTCTCCATGGTCATTCCCTTGATCGTGTTCATCACTCTGCAGCGGTTCTTCGTCCGCGGCCTCCTCGCCGGTTCTGTCAAGGGCTGAGGCCCGGCCGGGGTCGAGATGAGCGTCGCCGATCCCCATCTGATGCTGGCCTTCGAGGGAACCGACGTCCCCGATTGGCTGCGCCATCGCCTCGAGCAGTCTCCCCCTGCCGGCGTCACCCTGTTCCGGGAGTGGAACATGACCACCCCGAGCCAGGTGGCCGAGCTCACCTCGGCCCTCCAGGCTGCCAACTCGTCACCGCTGCCCCTCTTGATCGCAGTCGACCAGGAGGGCGGGCAACTCATCGGGCTCACCGGGTCGACCGAATTCGCAGGCAACATGGCGATTGGGGCAACGGGGGACGTCGACCTTGCCTCTCAAGTGGCCGTGGTCATGGGCCAGGAGCTGGCCGCGGTTGGCATCAACGTCAACTACGCCCCCGTTGCCGATGTCGCTTCGCGTGCTGATAACCCGTCACTCGGGATTCGATCGTTTGGAGATGACCCCGAGCAGGTCGCCCGTCTCACCGGAGCCATGGTTACCGGATACTCGAGTAGTGGGGTGCACGCCACCCTCAAGCATTTCCCGGGCAGCGGAGAAGCCGCGGTCGACCCCCACTATGAGCTCCCGCGGCTGGACCTCGACCGGGACCGACTGGATGAAGTCGAATTGCGCCCCTTCCAGGCGGGAATCGCTGCCGGAGCGGAGCTGCTGATGGTCGCCCATCAGGTGGTGCCTGCCCTCACCGGCAGTCCCGATGTGTCCATCTGTGCCTCGGAGGCGGGGATCAATGGCTTCGTCAGGTCGGAGCTCGGGTTCGACGGTCTGGTGATCTCGGATGCCCTCGACATGGGGGCACTCGACCAGGGCCCGGCCCAGGTGGTCGAGATCATCGCGATGATGCGAGCCGGGACAGACCTCCTCCTCTGCATGCCCGACCGTGATTTGCAGGAGCGAGCGCGGATGGCGGTAGGTAGAGGTCACTCCCGGGGACTCATCGCCGAGGACACACTGGGGGCCGCGATCGCCCGGATAGAGCATCTACGCAGCTCGCTACGCAAGGCACCGATGCGCCCGGACATCGTGGGCTCGCCAGATCACCTCGAACTGGCCAGGCGTCTCGCCAGGGAATCGATCACCCTGGTGCGCAACGACGACTCCCTGATCCCACTTCGATCTGAGCCCGGCCTGCGGATTCTCTCGTTGGAACCGGAGCCGGTCAATGTCACCCCGGCCGACACCACGGCCCTCTATCCCCCGCAACTGGCAGCGGCTCTGCGGGTCAGGCATCCCTATGTCACCGAGGTGGTCTTCCCCCACCGTCCCGAGCGAGGCGATATCTCGGCTGTTGTCGAGAAGGCGGAAGACCATGACTTGATCATCCTCGGGACCGTCACCGCGACGGCGGGACAGGTCGATCTGGCCAATGCCCTCCTCGCATTGGGGAA
>JALDXP010000276.1:0-3485 GCA_032154885.1 Actinomycetota bacterium | reverse complement strand
CCGGGGTCAAACCGGCTTCGCTGTCTCCGGGGCAACCCACCATATGGCAGTGGGCCCGGCCAGCATAGCCGGGCCCACTGGGAGGAGCCTCTGTCCCCCTGTGGGGGAATTTCTCTTCGATCAGCCGAGGTCGGCGGGGCGTTCGCTCATGGTCACCGGGACCGTCAGCTCATTCCCGTCACGGACGACCACGAGGTCGATGGTGTCGCCGGGCTGATGGGTCTGCACCTGAGCCGCGAGATCGCCGCCATCTTGAACCGGGGCGCCATCGATCGAGATGACCAGGTCACCAACCTCGAGACCGGCCGCGTCGGCACCGGTCCCCGGAGTGACTTCGTCGATCAGAGCGCCGCCCTGACCCGACTCGACCACGCCGAGCGACACTCCGAGGTACGCGGTCTGGATCTCCTCACCGGCGACGAGACTCTCGGCAATGCCGTGTGCGATGTCGATCGGCACTGCGAAGCCAACCCCGTCGTTGGCGCCGGACAGGCTGAAGATCGAGACATTGATCCCGATCACGCGACCCTGACGATCGACGAGCGGGCCACCCGAGTTGCCCGGATTGATTGCGGCATCGGTCTGTAGGACCGCACGGGCCGAAGCCCCTTGCGGAATGGCCTGGTCGACAGCGGAGATGATTCCTGAGGTGACAGTGCCCTGCAGACCCCAAGGGCTGCCCACCGCGATCGCCATCTGGCCTACCTGCGGAGCGTCGTCGAGCGCGAGCTCGGCCGCGGGCAGGTCAGTCCCTTCGACCTGGATGACGGCCACGTCCGCGCCGGCAGTGCCACCGAGGACGGTGCCCTCGACCTGCTCACCATCGGCGAAACGCACCGTGACGGTGTCTGCGCCCTCGACCACGTGGGCCGCGGTCAGGATCAAGCCGTTGGAGTCGTAGATGACACCAGAGCCAACCCCCTGGCCGGTCTGGATCTGGACCACCGAGGGAAGGATGACCGCAGCGGCGTCGGCTACCGGCTCCTCACCAGGGACCAGGTCGGCGGATGCCTGTTGCTCGTCGGACCCGGGCTCCGCCGTCTGAGCCGCCGGTACCTCGTCGTTGTCGATCGTGGTGATCAAATAGGTCGCGGCCGAGGAGCCGACTACGAGCAGCACCGCCAGAAAGGCAATCAACCACGGCGATGTGCGGGCGGGGCCAGTCTGCGCCGGCTGCGTCGGCCCGGCGGGAGGGAGAACCTGAGCCGGTTGTGGGGTGTCAGGAATCTCTTGTGTCGACGGTGCCTCGGTGGCGACAGAGCCGTGGAGTGTGGGATTCTCGTCGCTGACCGGGGTTTGCTCAGTTGTCGACGGTGCTGGATGTTGTGTCATTTCCTCGTTTGTCATCGTATAGAAACCTCCTGGCACCGAACCTAAGACCCTGGAGATCAAGCACCCGTAAATGGCGTGAAATTCGGCGGGGAACCCGGGGTGTCGCCTTTCGGGATCCAAATCGTCATCGTGGTGCCGGCGCCATCGGGACCCTTCGCCGACACCAAGGCGCCCTCGTGTCCCTGTGCGATCTGCTCCACAATGGAAAGGCCGAGGCCGATCCGGCCTCCTTCGGGCTCCTCGGGCAGACCGGGGCCCTGGTCGGAGACCGCCATCCAGGCCCATTCGCCCACCACTCCGGCCCCGATCCTGATCATCGATCCGGTGCCCGACGCACCGATGGCGTTGTCGAGGAGGTTGGTGAGGGCGCGGTCGAGGGCGACAGGGGCACCTTCGACCAAAGCGGTAGAAACGGTGCTCTCGAGGACGATTCCCTTCTCCGCCAATGGCTTGCCATATTCGGAGGACTTGGCGCGCACGATCTCGGCGAGATCGAGCGCGACGGCCTGTGCCTTGCCGGTCTGTAGCCGGG
The DNA here is from genome assembly GCA_032154885.1 of Actinomycetota bacterium. Taxonomy (GTDB): domain Bacteria; phylum Actinomycetota; class Acidimicrobiia; order Spongiisociales; family ZC4RG35; genus JARDZU01. Next base: position 1,621 of record JALDXP010000276.1, on the reverse strand, counting down.
CTGTGGCGAGAAGGCCATCGATCATCTCAGACATCTTCTCCGTGTTGCGCCGGACGATCCCTCCAACTTCCTGCCAGTCGGTGACAGTCGCCGCATCGTCATCGGCTACCACTTCGACATTTGAGCGAATCACGGCCAGAGGAGTGCGGAGGTCGTGGCTGGTGTCGGCCAAGAACCGCCGCTGGCTGGCGAACGCTCGGTCGAGCCTCTCGAGCATCCCGTCGAAGGTGTCGGCAAGCCGGGTGATCTCGTCGTCGGGGCCCTCGAGGGCGATCCGGCGGCTCAGATCGGAGGCCTGGATCTCTCGAGCCACGTCGGTGATCTCCTTCACCGGCCTCAGAACACGCCCCGACATCACCCATCCGACCACGATGCTCAGCAGGAACAAGGCGACCAGGGCGAGGATCGTCGCCTTGGCGACCTCGTTGAGGACGATCTCGTTGTATACCGACTCGATCATCCGCACCTCTCGGGCGGCGAGGCTGGGGAGCACACCGATTTGGACCCCGTCCTGGATGACGGGGCGGCCCGACCAGACGTATTGAGTCATGGTCTGACCCCGCAGCCAGTTCCTGAGGGCCATGTAGACCAGACCCAGCAGGGCGCCTCCCAGACCGAAGACGATGGCCGAATACTGCACCGATAGACGAAAGCGGATCGAGTTCCAGGCCTGCATCACTCACTCAGCCTGTAGCCGCGGCCGGGCACGGTCGAAATCACCGGTGGGTCACCGAGTTTCTTCCGCAAGTTGCTCACCGTGACTCGGACCACATTGGTCATCGGGTCGGCCATCTCGTCCCAAACGTGCTCGAGGAGGTGCTCCTGGCTGAGCACGAGCCCGGGTTGGGACATGAAGTAGTGGAGAAGCGAGAACTCCTTGGCAGTCAGGTCGAGGGCTTGGCCATCCCGAGAAGCTTCGAAACGGGCTGGATCGAGGCGCAATGGACCGACCTCCAAGACCGGGTCGGTGCCATCGTCTCTCCGAAGAAGTGCCCGCACCCGCGCCGACAGCTCGGCGAAGGCAAAGGGCTTTACGAGGTAGTCGTCGGCCCCTGAGTCGAGACCGGTGACCCGATCCTCGACGCCGTCACGTGCGGTGAGCATCAGGATCCGGGGTCTCTCGCCCTCGAGCGTTGGCAGCTCACCACTCACCAGCCGACGGCAGAGCGTGATGCCCGAGCCGTCCGGCAGGCTCCAGTCCAGGCAGACGAGGTCATACGAGGCAGTGCGAAGCTTGATATCGGCGTCGGATGCGGTCAGGGCCGTGTCGACTGCATGACCATCGCGTCTGAGGCCCCTGGCGATCGCATTGGCGAGGTCCGGCTCGTCTTCAACTACTAAAAGGCGCACTATTCACCAAGCTAAGGGGCCGTGGGTAACGAACTGATAAACCAAGAGTCACCGTTGCTCGGTACCAGTATGGGTCCAGCGACCCAACCGATTGTGAAACCGAGTGACGATGATGTGAGTCGGATACTTTGCTAATGGTCGTAACTTTCATAACCCAAGATCAAGACGGATTCCACACTTACACGGGCCACGTGGTCTCACGTGGGCCAGCGACCATCGTGGTGATGCTGACCGAGCCATTCAGCATGGCAGGACGCTCGGTCCAGTTCCC
>JALDXP010000275.1:0-3528 GCA_032154885.1 Actinomycetota bacterium | reverse complement strand
TGCCGGTCGTTGGTGAGAGACTCGACGAGCTCGACCTGCCGATGATGGTCGCCCGCAACACGGATGTCCGCCGCACCGCCTTCACGGTCTCCATCGACGCCAGGGAAGGAACTACCACCGGTATCTCGGCGTCCGATCGATGGAAGACGATCAGAGCCGTGGTCGACCCCGAGACCAAGCCCCACGATCTCGCTCGCCCCGGGCACATGTACCCGCTGCGTTACGAGCCAGGTGGCGTTCTGAAGCGAGCGGGGCACACAGAGGCCGCTGTCGACCTGGCCCGGCTGTCGGGCCATTACCCGGCAGGCGTGCTTGCCGAGGTGATGAACGATGACGGCTCGGTGGCGCGGCTCCCCGACTTGGAGCGGTTTGCCGAGGAACATGGCCTGCTCATCGGGACGATCGCTGATCTCATCGCCTTTCGGCGGCGTGAGGAGAAACTCGTCGAACGTGTCGTCGAGGCCCGTATCCCCACCGATCACGGCACCTTCACCGCCGTCGGCTATCGCTCGCTCGTCGACGACCGTCAGCACATAGCCCTCGTCATGGGTGACCTGGGCGACGGGGAGTCGGTTCTCACCAGAGTCCATTCCGAGTGCCTGACCGGCGATGTGTTCGGCAGCTTGCGATGTGATTGTGGCGACCAGCTGGACCAGGCGATGGCGAGGGTTGCCGGGGAGGGGCGCGGTGTTGTTCTCTATATCCGGGGCCACGAGGGTCGGGGCATCGGCTTGCTCCACAAGCTGGCGGCCTACAAGCTCCAGGACGAGGGGTACGACACCGTGGATGCCAACGTGAATCTGGGGCTGCCCGTCGATGCCCGGGACTACGGGGTCGGTGCCCAGATCCTCTACGACCTCGGGGTCCGCTCGATGCGGATCATGACGAACAACCCCACGAAACGGGCCGGGATCGAAGGTTACGGGCTATCGATCCTCGAGCAGGTCCCCCTATTCGTCGACGCCAATGACGAGAACCGGGACTACCTGAGGGCAAAGGCCACCCGCCTGGGGCATCAGATGGACCTGGGCCAAGGGGCATGACCCGAAGCGTCGAAGGAGACCTGGACGGGACCGGACTGCACGTCGGCGTCGCTGTCGCCACCTGGAACCGATCAGTGACGGACCGCCTCCTCGATGGAGCCGTGACTCGCCTGGAAGCACTCGGCGCCGAAGTGACCGTGATCAGGGTTCCCGGGGCGCTGGAGTTGCCGATTGCCGCACTCGGGCTCGCCGACGCTGGTTGTGATGCCGTGGTTGCGATCGGCACCATCGTTCGGGGCGATACCGACCACTACGAGATCGTGGTCCGGGAGTCGACCGCAGGGATCGCCCGCGTCGCCCTCGACACCGGTATCCCGGTGAGCAACGCCATCCTCGCCGTGAGCGAGTTCGCTCATGCGGTGGAGCGTGCGGCCGAGGGACCGTCGAACAAAGGGTATGAGGCGGCCGAGGCTGCGATATCAACAGCGGTAGCGCTACGGGACCTGGATGCAGGCTGACTCGCGACTATCGATTCCGGCAACGCCACTGGTAACCTCAAGGTCACAACCTATGGCAAGAGCGGAAGCGCTGCTTCCCCACCCGGCCGCCGACAGGATCCCGATGGACAGGATCCCGATAGATCTCAGCAGAGGCGAGCCGTGGTCCGATCACCAGACCGATCATCCCTCCGGGGACCGGTTCGAGGTCGTGGCAGCAGGTCTTTCGCCTGTTGCCTTTTTCTTTTCTGGACAAACCGAACATCAACAGGAGGTAAGAGCATCAACGAGCTCCGTGTGAATGGCGCCATAAGGGCCAAGGAAGTCTTGGTCATCGCCCCGGATGGGGCACAAATCGGGATCAAGAAGCTGAACGAGGCCTTGTGGCTGGCAGAGCAGCTCGATCTCGATCTCGTAGAAGTGGCGCCCAATGCCAAGCCGCCGGTGTGCCGGCTGATGGACTATGGCAAGTACAAGTACGAGCAGTCGGTCAAGGCGCGCGAGGCACGGAAGAAGCAGACCCGAACCACCATCAAGGAACTTCGAATGAAGGTGCGGATCGGGGAGCACGACTTCGACATCACCCGCCGCAAGGCACAGGAATTCCTCGAGGAAGGGGACAAGGTCAAGGTGACGGTCCGCTTTCGCGGGCGTGAGCAGGAGCGTCCCGCGTTCGGCAAGGAGTTGCTAGACCGGCTGGCGGAGGAATTGAGCGATGTCGCGGTCACGGAGCAGACCGCCAAACTCGAAGGTCGGAGCATGACCATGGTCCTTGCTCCCTCCCGGAAGACCAGGGCCTCCGTTGAGACGGCCGAAGACGAGCAGTAGGACGAACAGGAGGTAGCCGTGCCGAAGATGAAGACACACAGCGGCGCCAAGAAGCGAATCAAGGTCACTGGGAGTGGCAAGTACATGAGAGGCCAGTCAGGGCGCGGTCACCTGCGTCTGGCCAAGGGGAAGAGCACCTATCGCCGTCGCACCGGCGAGGTCCAGCTCGCCCCCGGCGACGCCAAGGTCGCCAAAAAGATGCTCGGTCGTTGAGGACTCAGGAGGTTCAGCCATGGCACGTGTGAAACGGGCGGTTCACGCCAAGAAGTCACACAAGAAGGTCCTCGATCGGGCCAAGGGATACAAGGGCGCCCGCAGTCGCCGATACAAGACTGCGAACGAGCAGGTCATGCATGCGATGCAGGACGCCTATCGCGACCGACGTGCCCGTAAGGGTGAGTTCAGGCGTCTCTGGATCGCCCGGATCAACGCTGCGGCCCGACAGAACGGCACTACGTACTCGCAGCTGATCGCCGGGCTGAAAGCCGCCGAGATCGAGGTCGATCGCAAGATGCTGGCCGAGATGGCTGTGAACGACCCGAGCGCCTTCTCACAATTGGTCGAGGCTTCCCGCAAGGGCTGACCTCAAACACCGCCTGCCAGTGGAGCCGGTCCGCAGCCATCGCAACTCCCGCGTTGTGGAAGCGGCCCGGCTTCATCGCGCTCGAGACAGACGGGTCACCGGGAGGACCATCCTCGAAGGCCCGAGCCTCCTGGCCGAGGCCCTGGCTGCGGGTATTTCACCAGAGGTGGTGTTCGCCCTCCCCGACGACGAAGTCAGTGCGAAGTTGGCCACGGATCATGGCTTGGAGCTGATCCTGGTGGAATCAGCCGCGTTGGGCCGGGTCACCGGCACCGGGACGCCGAGGGGCCCGGCAGCGATCATTGCGGTCCCTTCGCCCGCTCCGCCGACCGGTCGAAACATGATCGTGGCATGGGGACTGAGCAATCCCGGGAACGTCGGGACGATGATCCGGACCGCCGCTGCCTTTGACTGGGACTTCGGTTACACAGAGGGCACGGCCGATCCGTGGGCGCCCAAGGTGCTGCGTGCGGGCGCCGGTGGGCACTTCCGTCTCGCGGTCACCCCGATCGCGTCGATCGACGAGCTCGTGGGGGCGGGGCTGAGCACCGTTGCGGCCGTGGTCAGCGGTGGCGTGGCTCCGGCCGATCTCCAGACAGGTCGTTTCGCGCTGTTGGTGGGAGAAGAGTCACCGGGG
>JALDXP010000274.1:0-3541 GCA_032154885.1 Actinomycetota bacterium | reverse complement strand
TCCCGAGTAGATAGCTTGCGAGTGTCAGACCGGGGCCGGTCCTCACCGGCACCCGGTCGGGCACTCCAACTCAGATCGAGAGTGAACGTGTGACCTTGACCGCGGACACCGCTTACCCCCCTATCGTCGAGATGAGGGGCATCACAATCAGCTTTCCTGGTGTGCTCGCCCTCGACAACGTGGACTTCTTCCTCAGGCGCGGAGAAGTGCACTCACTCATGGGTGAGAACGGCGCCGGCAAGTCCACTCTCATCAAGGCCCTGACCGGCGTCTATGCGGTGGACAGCGGATCCATCGACCTGATCGGAACCAGCCAGGTCTTTCGCGGGACTTCCGATGCAGAGGCAGCGGGCATCTCGACGGTGTATCAGGAGATCAACCTGTGCACGAACCTCTCCGTCGGAGAGAACGTGATGCTGGGCCACGAGCCCCGCAAGGGCGGACGGATCGACTGGAAGGCCGTCCATCGACTGGCGGCTGAGCATTTGGACGGCCTGGGGATCTCCATCGACACCCGATCGCTCCTGTCCAACCACTCGATAGCCATTCAACAACTGGTCGCTATCAGCCGAGCGATGGTGATTGACGCCAAGGTATTCGTCCTAGACGAGCCCACTTCCAGCCTCGATCGTGGAGAAGTCGAGCAGCTCTTCTCCGTGATTCGTGATCTGCGGGATCGGGGGGCGGCGATCCTTTTTGTGAGTCACTTCCTCGACCAGGTCTACGAGATCTCCGACCGCATAACTGTCCTTCGTAACGGCAAGCTCGTGGGCGAGTACCTCGTCAACGAACTGCAACGAGACCAGCTGGTGACCAAGATGATCGGTCGCCAGCTCGACGACCTCGAAGCCATCTCGTCAACGGCCGAGCGAGCGATCGACCGCACGGAAGCGCCAATCCTCAAAGCGACTGGCGTGGGCAGGCGAGGCGTGCTCGAGCCGGCGGACCTCGATGTGTTCAACGGCGAAATCGTCGGTATCGCCGGCCTCCTGGGCTCGGGACGCACCGAGCTGGTGCGGCTGCTCTACGGCGCCGACCGGGCCGACTCGGGCGACATCGAGGTAGGCGGCACACCGGCGAAGCTGACCTCGCCACGTCATGCGATCGATCACCGGATCGCTTACTCATCCGAAGATCGGCGCGAGGAGGGCATCGTGTCCGACCTCACCGTTGCCGAGAACATCGTGCTCGGTATCCAGGCGCGCAAGGGCCTCCGCAAGATCCGCCGGGACATGCTGGAATCGGTGGTGGCCGAGTACATGGCAGCGCTAGACGTCAGACCGGCCGACCCAGACATGGTCGCCGGCAACCTGTCGGGGGGAAACCAGCAGAAGGTGCTCATCGCTCGTTGGCTGGCCACGGCCCCCGAGCTCCTGATCCTGGACGAGCCGACACGCGGCATCGATGTCGGCACCAAGGCGGACCTTCAGAAAAAGGTCGCTGAATTGTCGGAGCAGGGCCTCTCGGTGATCTTCATCTCGTCCGAGCTCGAGGAGGTGCTTCGGCTCGCCCAACGGATCGTCGTCATGAGAGACCGCAAGTCCATTGGTGAGCTCGACTCGCGAAGGTTCGATCTTGACGGTTTGATCGACTTCATAGCCAATGAGGGCAAGGGGAGCGCAGCTTGAGGCGAGTCATGAAGCACCGGCTCTTCTGGCCGGTTGCAACGTTGGTCATGCTCATCCTGATCAACACCATCGCTCGCTCACAGTTCGCCAGCGTCACCGTTCGAGACGGCCGTCTATATGGCGCCTTGATCGACATCCTGCGCCAGAGCGCCCCACTGATGCTGGTGTCATTGGGTATGACGATCGTCATCGCCACCCGCGGCATCGACTTGTCGGTCGGAGCGGTCATGGCCGTGTCCGGAGCGGTCGCGCTCACGGTCATCGATGGCTCGACCGACCCGAACAACGTCGGGGTCGTCATGCTCGCCGTGGTCGTCGCGATAGTGGTCTCGCTCCTGCTCGGCGTGTGGAACGGGTTTCTCGTCTCCCTGCTCGGCATCCAGCCAATCATCGCGACTCTGGTTCTCATGCTCGCCGGCCGTGGCGTTGCTCTGCTCATCACTGAGGGCTTCATCACAACCGTGAACAGCACGCCGTTCGAGTTCATCTCGACTGGATACCTGCTCTTGCCATTCGCCTTCTTCATCTGGGTCGCGGCGGCCGCGGCCGTCGGACTGGCCGAGCGTCGCTCGGCCCTCGGTGTTCTAACGGAGGCCGTCGGCATCAACCCTGAGGCGAGCCGACTTGCGGGGGTGCGCTCACGGGGCATCATTTGGAGCGCCTACGCCGCCAGCGCCACCCTCGCGGGGATCGCTGGCATCATCTACGCCTCGAACATCAAAGCGGCCGACGCCAACGCGGCGGGCCAGTTCATCGAGCTCTACGCCATCCTCGCGGTGGTGCTCGGCGGCACCTCGCTCATGGGTGGCAAGTTCAGCCTCGCCGGCACCGTCGTGGGCGTGTTGATCATCCAGACGCTCGAGTCCACCATGCTCTTCCTCGGGGTGCCGTCGGCGGAGAGCCCGGTGTTCTTTGCCGTTGTCGTCGTGATCGTGGTGGTCATCCAGGCGCCCCGACTGCACCGTTTTGCCCGCGACCTCGCCCGTTCGGCGCGAGCCGGCGGCGCACCCGAACCGACGGGTGATGCTGAGGCTGCAGGATGACGGGTGTCGAGACTGCCGCGAGGACGACTCGAACGCAGGCCGGGTATTTCCAAACGTTCATGAGCCGGCGAGCGTCGCTCCTCCCGACGCTCGCGGCAGTTGCCATCCTGATCCTGCTCTTCGTTGGTGCGGAAATCCTGCTTAGGGGCGATTTCATCACCCCGAGAAACATCTCTTCATTACTGCTGGACAACGCCTACCTGCTGATCCTCGCGGTCGGTTTGACCTTCGTCATCGTCACCGGGGGGATCGACCTTTCGGTCGGCTCGGTCATGGCGTTCACGGGCATATGGCTGGCCCAGCTGCTCGAGGCCGGGGTTTCCCTGGCCGTCGCTCTCCCGGCGGTTCTGATCGCAGGCGCATTGGTTGGCCTTCTCATCGGCGTCCTCGTGCAGTTCTTCGACGTCCAGCCGTTCATCGCGTCGTTGGCCGGCCTGTTCCTCGCACGTGGTCTTGCCTTCGTCGTGAGTCTTTCGTCGATCAAAGTCGAGACGGCGGAGGTGCTGTGGCTCCAGTCGACCCGCATCCAGCTCGGCGAGTGGTACATCACGCCGACCGGCATCCTGGCCCTGCTTGTGGCCTTCGCCGGTGCCTGGGTGATGCAGTTCACGCGTTTCGGTCGGACGACTTATGCCATCGGTGGCAACAAGCAGGCAGCGCTGATGGGTCTCAAAGTGGCGCGCACCACGGTGGCCGTGTACGTCATCTCCGGTATCTGCGGCGGTCTCGCCGGTCTCGTGCTGACCGCGTACTCCGGCGCCGGCTACCCCCGCAATGGTGTGGGCACCGAGCTCGACGCGATCGCGGCTGTCGTGATCGGTGGAACCGTCCTGGCCGGAGGCCGCGGCTATGTGCTGGGCTCGATGGTCG
>JALDXP010000273.1:0-3551 GCA_032154885.1 Actinomycetota bacterium | reverse complement strand
CGCACGGTGAGTGTGCTCGCCGAATTGGCCTACATCTCGAATCCGGTCGAAGCGGAGCTTTTCGCCACTACCGAATACGTGGAAGCCGTGTCGGACGCCCTCGCCGATGCCGTGGAGGGCTTTCTGACCACCGAGGCCACCGGGTCTGGATATGTGGCCGAGCCCCGGATATTCAACCCCCAGCCCGGGATCGGGGGAAGTCTCTGTGTCGACCCGGCGCTCGAGTAAGCCCAAGGTAGTAGGGACGCCACAGCGAAGGTCCAGCCCATTCAACAATCCACAACTTGACATAACGTGGATTATGGGGCTTCGAGGAGAATGAGTCGACCGGCCCGGTCGGGCGCGGAACAAACCTCCCCTTTCCTCCGTTGTACGGTGCACGCAACCCATTGAAAGGCTGAAGCATGGCCACTGTGGCCCTGACCAAGGAAAACTTCGATCAGACCATCCAGGAGAACGACACCGTTTTCATCGACTTCTGGGCCGAATGGTGCGGACCCTGTCGCATGTTCGCTCCGACCTACGAGACTTCCTCGGAGCAGCATCCCGACGTCGTGTTCGCCAAGGTGGACACCGAGGACCAGCCTGAGCTGGCCGGCAAGTTCGGAATCCGTTCCATCCCCACGTTGATGATCTTTCGGGACCAGATCGTCCTGTATGCCCAGCCAGGGGCGATCCCCGGTCACGTGCTCGAGGACTTGATCTCCAAGGCGAAGGAAGTCGACATGGACGAGGTGCGTGCCCAGATCGCCCAGCACGAGCACGACGACCACGACCACGATCACGACCACGAGGATGCCCACGAGCACGCCCACTGAGGCTGCTCCCCCGCTTCTGACGCTTCTCGGATAGACCGGCCCCAAGTGGGCCGGATCTACTCTCCCGGCAAATGCCTATCGACTCCGAAGTCCTCAACTCGCTGCACAGACTCGGCGTCGTCTTCGAGGAGATGGATTGCGACCCGGACCTGGCCGACACCGCGCAGTTCTGTGAGGCTTACGGCGTGCCGTTGGAGCGGTCGGCCAACACCATCGTGGTGGCTTCTCGACGACCCGAAGGCCATTTTGCGGCATGTCTGGTGCTGGCCACCGCGAGACTCGATGTGAATGGCCTCGTGAGACAACGATTGGGAGTCAAGAAGGTGAGCTTCGCCGACTTTGAGCAGACCAAGTCGCTCACGGGGATGGAGATCGGCGGAGTCACCATTTTCGGCCTCCCCGACGACCTGCCGGTCTGGATCGACGCGGCAGTGCTGGACCACGATTGGGTGGTCATCGGGGCCGGCTCGCGAACGGCCAAGATTCGACTCGATCCTCGTCAGTTCGCGGGTCTCGACGGGTTCGAGATAGTCCCCGAGCTCGGTCGTCAGATATCAGTGTGAGCGACGGGCCGCTCGCCGGATCAGGAAGAAGTATCCGACCAGGCCGATCAGGGCGAAGCTGAACCACTGGATCGCGTACGCCAGGTGCGGGCCCTCGTCCGCGAACGACGGGGACGGGGCGGTGAGGGGCAGATCACCGTCCAGGTCGTCGAGCAGGGAGATATACATCGGTTCCAGCTCGTAGGGCACCTGTTCCTGGATGCGATCGATGTCGACCCTGCTCATCGTCACCAACCGGCCGTCATCTGGATCGCTCGGGCCGAGCGCTCCCCGGGACTGGGTGGGCCGAACCCAGCCGGTCACTGTCACAGTCCCTTCGGGAGGCGGAGCCGCGATCACCGGCACTTCATCCGCGTCGAGGGGGACCCATCCCCGATTGACCAGGACCGCGGTGCCTCCCTCCCCCAGCAGGGGGGTGATCACGTGGAATCCGGCGACACCTTGGTGGACCTGACTCCTGACCAGGACCTCGTCATCGGGCTGAAAGACACCTGTGGCGACGGCCCGCCGGAACTCGAGGGACTCACGATCCTCCCCTGCCGAGTCGAGCAGGAGACCGACATCGACCGGCTCGGCTTCGAACCGTGACTCCCCCACCGTGTTCTCCAACTGTCGCTCCTCGAGTCTGCGGAGCTGCCAGAAGCCGAGGTTGATGAACAGGATGGCGAGCGCCACGACTACGACGTGGGCCACCATCCATCGTGGGGCCAGCAACCACCTCACCGATCAGGCGGCTAAGGGGATCTCATCGTCATCGAGGAGGGCGAGCGCAGCGGCCTCGAGATTGGGTTCCTCACGCCTGATCGCAGTCGGGATCGACATCATGGATCCGGCCGCGTCGACAGTCAGACGACCAGTGTCGATGAGGGCACGGGCGATGTCGTCGGTCCAATACCAGGGCACGGGGAACCTCCGGGTGACGTCGAGGGGACAGGGACGAGGCCACTGTACCCCCGATGTCAATACCCGGAATCGTCAATGAACACAGGCCTATACGGCGACCGGCTCGAGGTCTTCGACATCCTTGAGATTGACTTGCTCGGCAACGACCTCGAGCCGGGAACGCCGGCCCTCGGGTGCCTCCCAGAACCGTCGTTGCACCGATCCGCATACCCAGACTCGTCGACCCTTCTCGGGTAGCTCATCGACGAGCTCATCGGGCGGGTCCCACATCGTGACCGGCACGACGTCCACCCTTCGTCTCGGCTCATCGCTCCGGACGGTGACCAGGAGCCGGATCAGCCGGGTACCGCTCTCGAAGGTCTTCAACTCGGGCTCGACAGCGACTCGTCCACAGAGGACGACCAGGTTGAGATCCATGACACTCTCCCCTTCTCATGGTCGGGGAAGTGCGGTCGGTTTGAGTGTGCCCGACCGGGGTGACAGATTCACCGGGGTCGTGGCCGGCCGAATCAGAGCAACGCGGCGCGCAGTTCGTCCACGCCTTCGAAATCGGGGTCCTGCTCGTCGAGGGCCGCCAACAGACGCTTGGCGGCCTCCTTGTCTCCGGCGGCGAGGGCCACCCTGGCCGCCACGAACCAACGACGGAGCTCGCCCGGCGATGGTGAGGCGACGAGTCGGCCTGGCTTGATGATGTGCCAGGCATCGACAGCCTTTCCCTGATCGAGCAGGAACGAGGCGTAGACCACACGGGCTTCATGGCCCACCGTCGCCGAGGCGTCGAGATCCTGGAGCAAGTTCCAGGTCTTGGTCACGTCCCCGGGCCGGCCCAGGGCACGGAGGCAGTCCATCTCGACCGGCATGTGGATCACGTCTCCGGTGAGACGTCTGAAGGTGCGCAATTCGCGCAGGGCCTCCTCCCATTGCCCGGTGTGATATGCGGACAAACCGAGCATCTCCCGAACCGTCGATGAGCGAGGCGCCAGGTTCTTCGCCTTGCGCAGCTCGGGCAATGCGGCGCCATAACGCTCATCGGCGAATTGGTTCAAGGCCTTCGCCAGATGGTTCAGGGCGGGATCTCGTCGGTCCTTAGGGGTGGAGCGGAGGATCTCGTCCCTGACCCATTTCGGGAGCTGTCCGGAGCTCACCGAGGTGACGGTGCGATGCTCCCGTCGTTGGCCGGTGTCATGGGTGTCACGTCGTCGCCTGTCGCCACTCTTGCGCTGATGTCGGTCCGGGCGATTGCTCAACGTGCCTTCCCTTGGGTGAA
>JALDXP010000272.1:0-3567 GCA_032154885.1 Actinomycetota bacterium | reverse complement strand
AAACCGTTGACCCCGATCCGCATCGATCAACCATTCACAGATCTCCGCATAGAAAACCGACAGACCGCTGAACAACTGGCCCAAGACCCCATCCACCTGATCGGTACTGAAACACTCCCTCTCCATACCCCCAACGTACGAACCAGGTGTGACAGAACAGGCCAAAAACCAACCGAACAGAAAGAAATCTGAGAAATCTCAGTTGCCGTCGATGGGCCGGCCCACGGTGAGTGCCTCTCGTAGCGCAGGCTCCATCTCGTTGTAGACCGAGTCGGCCAGCGTGCCGGTGGCGTCGAGGACCTTGGTGAAGAAGGAGCGTGCGGCAACGGCGAGCACGAGATCGAAGATGTCGCGATCCGTGAGACCGGCCTCTCGGAGTCGTTCGATGTCGCCCTCGGTGACCGAGGTGGCATCGTCGGCCACCTTGGCCGCGAATGCCACGGTCTCACGGTCGGCCTCGGACAACACGGACGGCGCCTGGCCGGACACGATCCGCCGCAGCTCTTCCGCTTCGAAGAACCTCTCCTCGAGGACCGAGGCGTGGGCCAGGCTGCAATACGTGGAACGCAGCTGCTGTGCTGCCCCCAGGGTCGCGAGCTCATAACGTCTCCTGTCCATCGCTTCCCTGATCGTCACGATCAGGCCGCGCCATGCCTCATAGGCACCGGGATGCAGCGAAAAGAGCCGGCTGTAGTTGGGCAGATAGCCGTTGTGTTCGATGTCGGCGGCATACATCGCCGCCACATCTCCAACAGCCTCATCCTCGGTCACCGTCTTCAGAAATGACATCTCGCCTCCATCATGACGTGACACCGGGGAGGTCACGCATCCGGGGGTGCCTCGCCGGCTCGACACGTCGTATCTTCATTCGAGCGTCCACCACCACCACACCCTGCCCCGGCTGGAGGACCTTCACCGGGTTCAGGTCCATCTCGAGCAGTTCGGGCACAGCGCTGATCAAGCCCGACACCCGCATCAGTGCGGACTCCAGGGCCGGGACATCACCTGGCGGCTGGTTCCGATACCCCTCGAGCAGCCGGAACCCCTTGGTCTCCCGCATCATCTCGGCTGCGTCTACATCGGTGAGCGGATGGATTCGGAAGGCGACATCCTGAAGGAGCTCCACATAGATCCCGCCCAACCCGAAGACGACCAGTGGGCCAAAATTCGGGTCCTGGGTCATCCCGATCAGCACCTCGTGTCCGCCTGACACGAATTCCTGGACGAGGACGCCCTCGAAGTCGTCGACTGCGGCCGTCACCTGCTGGTACGCCCGCTTCACCTCGTGGTCGCCTTGGACACCCAGGACCACGCCACCGACATCGGACTTGTGCAGCGCCGATTCCGAAATGACCTTCAAGACCGCCGGACCATCGAGCTCGGCCGCTGCCGAGATCGCATCGTCTTCTGATCCCACCACCTTCGAAATGGGGACGCGGAAACCAGCCTTTTCGAGAATCGCGTCGACCGCGTCCGGGTCGAGCCACCCACCCTCGGCCGGCACTGATTTCAGTGCGTCGTCCACCAAGGTCCGAATCTCTGTCTCCGCCTCGGGTTCGAGCCTCGCCTCCACGCCAGGATCACGACGTCGCCACTCCCCATGCCGAACCGCTCGGGCCAGCGCCAGGGCGGCGGACTCCGGGAAGAGATACGTCGGGACGGCCCTACCCCCATCCGAACCGCCCAGGAAATGCGCCGCCTCGCCGGTCTGCATGAACACGGAGAGCATCGTGACATCGCCTTCGTGGGCCGACTGAGAGCGTGATATCGCTCCCGCCACATCCTGGGCACCCTCCGGCGTCACCGGCACGTAGATGACCATCACGGCGTCCACCTCGCCCGATTCGAGCAAGAGGGAGGTGGCATGTTCGAACTCACTAGGCCCTCCCGATGCGATCAGGTCGACCGGATTCCTGGTCGAGGCCTCGGCCGGGAGTCTGGAGCCGATTTGTTCCTGAAGTGCGCCGGACAGCTCCGGGAGCGTCAGCCCGTTCGCCTCGAGCGAGTCGGCAGCGAGGATCCCCGGCCCACCGGCGTTGGTGACGATCCCGACCCGCCCACCCGCAGGGATCGGCTGGCGGGCGAGGAGGTTGGCGGCGGCGAAAAGCTCCTCGATGGTGTCGACCCGGATGACTCCCGCCTGGCGGAACAGAGCCTGCACGGCCACATCCGACGACGCGAGGGCTCCCGTGTGGGAGGACGCGGCCCGGCTCCCTGACTCGGACCGGCCCGATTTGACCGCGATGATCGGTTTCCGGCGCCCGATCCGCCTGGCGATCCTCGAGAACTTCCTCGGATTGCCGAACGACTCCAGGTACAGGGTGATCACATCGGTCTGAGGGTCGTCCTCCCAAGACAAGATCAGGTCATTGCCGCTCACGTCCGCCTTGTTCCCGACGGACACGAACTGCGAGATCCCGATGTTGTTGCGGGTGGCGTAGTCGAGGATGGCGATGCCGAGGGCCCCGGACTGGCTGGACATGGCCACATTGCCCGCGGGTGGGTAGACCGGTGCGAAGGTGCCGTTGAGCTGGACCGACGGGGCGGTGTTGAGCAGTCCCATACAATTGGGGCCCACCATTCGCATCCCCGAATCCCGCACGATCTCGAGCAGATCCGCCTCGAGCTTCGCTCCCTCCTCACCGGTCTCGGAGAACCCCGCCGAGATCACCACGATGCCCCGCACCCCGGACGCGGCGCACTGGCGGGCGACATCGATCACATGAACCTGAGGGACGACGATGTAGGCAAGGTCCACCTCGTCTGGCACCTCGCCGATCGTCGGGTAGGCCCGCACGGACCCGATCACCTTGGCCTTGGGGTTGACCGGGTATAGAGGTCCCGTGAAGCCACCGTTGAGGATGTTTCGGAAGAGGCGGCCACCAATGGATGCTGCGTCGCTGGAGGCCCCGATCACCGCTATCGAGCGGGGAAAGAACAACGGGAGGATCGATGCAGCGACCGCGCGCTTCTCCCGCTCCCATTCCGCATGGAGCATGCCCTCGCTCTCCGCCACCGGGAAGTCGACCGTGAACACGCCCTCGTCGATGGTGCGGGTCAACTCGTAGCCCGAGTTACGGAACAAGCGCATCATCTGCCGGTTCTCGGGGAGCACGAAAGCCTCGAAATGTTGGACCCCATGGGACCGGGCGTGGTTGGTCAAGAGTTGCAGGAGCTGGGTTCCTATGCCGCGCCCCTGGTGCTCGTCGGCCACGGCGAAGGCCACCTCAGCGGTCCCGTTCTTGTCCGGCTCGCGGTCGTAACTGGCCAGCCCGATCATCCTGCCGTCCAGGACTGCGATCAACGCCATCCGATCCGAGTAATCGACGTTCGTGAAGAACTCGACTTCCTTCGGCTCCAGGGTCTCCTTGATCCTGAAGAACCGGAAGTATCGGGATTCCGGTCCGAGCCGTTCGAAGAACTCGACGAGGAGAGGCCCGTCCTCGGATCTGATCGGCCGGATTCGCGCCCCGCCGCCATCGCGAAGGGCAACCTCCAAATCATACTCGGATGGGTACTCGGCCACCCGGGAACGCTACCGCGACTGGTGTGGGGTCAGTACTCGGT
>JALDXP010000271.1:0-3612 GCA_032154885.1 Actinomycetota bacterium | reverse complement strand
TCCCGCACCCTGCTCTCGCAGCGGCTCAAGCAGCTCGAACGGCTCGCCATCATCGAGTCGGCACCGAAGCCCGACGGGCATGGGCGCCACTATCAGCTCACGCCGGCGGGCCACGACCTCTTCAAAGTTTGCGGGTCGCTCGGTGAGTGGGGTGCCCGCTGGCTCCAGATCGCTCCCGAGCACCTTGATCCGTTCGTGGCTCTCTGGTCGATGGGCAACGCGCTCCGCAGAGATCGTCTGCCGGATAAACGCGTCGTGATTCGCTTCGACTTCACCGGCGGCCTACGCCCCGAGCGGTTCTGGCTGTTGATCGAGCATGGAGAGACCGAGATCTGCAGGACGTACCCGGGCCTCGACGAGGACCTCTTCATCACGGCCGAGGCCGAAGCCTTCGTCAAATGGCACGCGGGCCAGCTCGCATGGGTGGAAGCCACCCGCAGCCGCCGCATCCAACTCCACGGTCCCTCGTGGCTCGTGCGCGCCTTTCCCACTTGGAACTCCCGCAGCATGTTCGCCCACATCAAGCCGGTCTCCCAGCGTGCGGCCAATTCGGCGACCTGACAACCTCGGCGCACCCGACTCAGCGGGTCAGCGAGGACGGCCTCGTCGATGTCCTCGACGACGCGGCGCAACTGAAGCAGGTCGTAGATCGCGCTCTAGCCCGCCGGGCCGAGATCGACCAGAAACTCCTTCAATCGCTCCGTATCGGCTGCAGTCCAACCTTCGGGGCGCGTTACCGCGATCCATGCCTCGGCGTTGGCCTCTTTGGTGTAGAGGTGGCCATAGCCCTCCGGGATCGAGCCGGCGGCGGGGAGATCCATCATCACCTGCCATCCGGTGATCAGTCGGGCGTACTCGAATTGTTCACTGATCTCCGCGCCGCGCTGGCCATCGAGGAGCCAGTCGGGCTGGTTGAGGAAGAGCGATGGCGAGAAGAAGACCACGGGATCGGAGGCGTGTTGGAGATAGACGACCCTCGTGTCTCCCCATTCCTCACCCGGTTGGTCGAGGGCACTCTCTTCGTTGGTGAACCGAACCGTCCGTCCTCCCTGGTAGATGGGTGTCGGCGGAGAGCTGCCCGCATCTCGATTCGCCACGAGCTCGTTCCACAACCCATTGACGAACGGGGGACCGACCATGAGCGCTCCGTCGATCGGTTCGTTCACGATGTTGATCGAAGTCAGAATCGCTTCGACGCCGTACGCACCGAGCGATAGGCCGTACAAGTACACCTCGGGGCGGTCGTCCTCTGGAAGGGTCGACAAGTGGGCATGGATGGTGGCGAACACCTCCTGCGATGTCTCCGTTACCTCGTCTTGGTCGGCGAGCAGCGAGATCCAACTGGGCAGATAGGAGTATTGGGCCCCGGCTACGGCGACGTCTCCGTTGTGGACGTACTCCAAGGCTGTCATCGCGTTCGGTTCCAGGAAGCCCGTCCCGGTGGTGCTGGCAACGACCAGGACCTCCCTGTCGAACGCGCCGGTCCTGATCAACTCATCGAGAACGAGTTGGGCCCGCGCCTCTGGAGTATCCGCCGATTTGAGGCCGACATAGACCCGAATCGGCTCCATCGCCCCCTGACCGTGGAAAGCATTCAGCTCGTCGACTGACGGGCCGGTGGCAACGAACGTTCGTCCCTTCTCGCCCAGGGTCTCCCAAGGTACAAGCGACGAAGGACTGCCAGATCGAAGCTCGGATGCGGGCTGGGTGATCCCTTCGGCAGTTGATGCGTCACGTGGCGCGAACACCTGATTGGCCACGGCGAAGAACGAGTTGACCAGAACACCGCTCCAGCCGCCCCAGATCGTGAGCAAGAGACCGATTCCACTGAGCAACACAGCGAGGCGTAGGGGAAAGACCTTGTCGAGCCATCTGATCAGGACCAGAAAGAGCCTCCACAGGGCTCTGGTGACGATGAGGATCAGGGCCGCTACAACAAAGGCGACCGGTGTAAGGGTCAACCAGAACACCGGTGAGATGGGCTCCATACCGAAGGTTTGGCGCACATCGTTCTGCCATCCGACGAAACCCCATATCCCCGTCAGGAGGACAATTACGACGATGGCTATCGACAGCCACGTGAGCGCGGACCACCACTTCCCACGTGGCTTCGGCATGCCCAGGAAGTTCCAGACCCATTGCCAACCGGCGCCCAACACATACCCGACCATGAACGAGATTCCGGAGACGATTCCTTGAGTGACGGCGAGCTTCGGCAACAGAGATGGCTGAAGAGAGGACGCGAACAGCAGGACGCCGGTGAGTACTCCTGGCCTAGAGACCGGCCTCGAAAACACTTTCGCGAGCCGGGTCTGCTCCATCAATGCAAATGACGACACAACTGGAACTTACGCCGTCAGGGTTCACACCCCCGAGGGCGGCGAGGTCACCTCTCGCACTTTCGTCCCCACCGGTCGGCGACTCCTAGGAGACGTTGCCGGCGCTGGTCTTCGGCCATGTCCTCGCGTAGTGGAAGATGGCCGCGAGGAGGGCGACCTCGATGGCACTGCCGAGGATGTAGTAGGTCCACTCTCCGACCGCACCGGCCATGATCGTGAACGCGAAGATGATGCTCAGCGTGATGTTGACGATGCGACTGATTCTCGGTCGTAGGACGAGTGCAGCGAACACCATGATGCTGGGGATCGCGATATACAAAGTCGTCGCCACGAGGAACGTCTCATTGACAGTGAATCCACCCACCACCCCTGCCTCGACATCGGCTCGAAAGTCGGGTCTGAGTTGGCTGAAGATGTCGACATAGGCGAAGACGAACAACATCGCCGTCCATAGCGCCGAGATCTTCACCCTCACGTTCACTTTGAACGGTTCGTATTCCGTGGTGGCGGTCTTTGAAGTCATCTGAGTCTGGGTAGCCATGTCCCCTCTCCATTTCTTTCGCGGCTTGGCTTACTAAGTAATCCTAGGGATTACTTAGTAAGCTGTCAATCGTGACACCCGTCAAAGACTCCTCACCTCGTCCGCCTTTGACCAGAGAACGAGTCTTTCAGGCTGCCGTCGAGTTGGCCGATCGAGACGGGCTCGGCGCCCTGACGATGCGTCGTTTGGGGGCTGAGCTCGGCGTTGAGGCCATGTCGCTCTACAAGCACGTCACCAACAAGGAAGAGATCCTCGACGGGATCGTCGAGGTCGTCATCGGCGAGATAGAGACTCCCCGAGAGGGGGCCGACTGGAAAGAGGCAATGAGACTACGGGCGATGTCGGCCCGCGAGGTGCTCAGCCGCCACTCGTGGGCGATCGGACGTCTGGAGGCTCGTGGCTCGACCGGGCCCGTTGCACTGCGCTACGTGGACTCGATTCTCGGGAACCTGCGCTCGGCCGGCTTCTCGATCGAGAACGCCGTTCACGCCTTCTGGCTCCTAGACAGCTTCGTGTACGGACAGGTGATCCAGGAGACCAGCTTGCCCATCAGCAGCTCGAAAGAGATGACCGAGTCGGCTCGATCCACCCTCGAGCAGGGCGCGGCGGACGATTACCCGCATCTCGTCGAAATCGGGCAGCACGCGTTGAAATCCGAATACAGCGTCGACAAGGAATTCGAGTTTGGTCTCGATCTCATCCTCGAGGCACTCGACCAGAACGCGATGTCCG
>JALDXP010000270.1:0-3612 GCA_032154885.1 Actinomycetota bacterium | reverse complement strand
GTCCCCGACTGTGTTTCGCCGGGAGCGAAGACGAGATCGTCTACGACGAACGGTGGGGAGGCACTCACGTCAGCATTGCCCGACCTCTCGAGGAAAATCGCCAGGAACTCGAAGCCAATGGCTGGTCCGTGCACCTCCTCGAAGGTCTCGATCACACCCAGGCCATGCAGCCTGACAACGTCCTACCGGTAATCCGGCCCTGGCTGGCTGCCCAGCTGGTCCGGCCTGGGTGACGATCGAGCACGGGATGAGCCCGTGGCTCCTCAGGCGAGGCTCACCTCGAGAGGCACCGACCGCGACAAGCAATGCCCTACCGGGGAGGTGGCGATCACCTTCTCGTGGAGCGCCTGGATCGCTTTGTCCTCAGCATCGGCCTCGATGTGGACCGTCGCTCCGATCGAGGAGAATCCTGCGTTCCCTTCGCCCAGGCCGAGGAAGGTCTGCAGGTCTAGATCGCCTTCGAGCTCGATGCGAAGATCCTTGAGCTCGATGCCGGCAACGGTGGCATTGGCCGCGTAGCCGATGACGAGGCAGGAGCCGAGCGCCCCGAGGAGTTGTTCGACGGGGTTTGGCGCCGTGTTCGTGCCGCCCAAGCCAGGGGGCTCATCGAACGCGACCGGGGCCAGATCACGCGACCGAGCCGTGGTCCGGAAGGCGCCACCCCAGGTGACTTCGGATTTCCAAGTGGTCTGTCCCTTGTCTGGATCCTCCTGGACTGCTTGGACGAGGGCGCCGACCGTGGGGAGGTCGACATCGTTGAGGTACGTGGTGGTCATGAGAACTTCCTTCTGTAGCAATGTGAATACGACGAAGCACCGCGTAAGCGAAATGACTGCTCTCGGGTGGTGGCGGTGAGCTACGGGCGTCGAGCGCCCGGGCATTCCACCCGAGAGCGTCGACAACACATGCACCGGAAGGATCCGGGGATTCGATCACTGACTTGTCGCACGGCTGGCCTCCTATGTCATCGTCTCAACGCGCTCATACGAGCGCCCGAGGCGGAGGTCCGCCGAAGGCATCTCATCGATCAGGCATTGGCACCGAACTAATCGGTTGCCGCGGTTTCACAGGGCCTGTCCCTCCACCGCTCTTGATGAGCGCTGTCAAGTGCTCGACAGCATCACAGTCTTCACCCTCGCAGTCAAGATGACGGAGACCCACCAGCCATCACCCCCGGCAATCGTCCCGGTGCCGGTGGCTCGAGGCGCTCACGGCATCACGCTGTCGGAGATCCGCTGCTCCAGCCCGGGCAGATCGAGATCCGCCATCGATGGACCGGTGCCTACATGGAACGTGTCGATCACCTCACCCTCACGGCTATCGAGCTTGGCGAGACGAATCTCGAGACCAAAGCCGTCGAGCACCCCGAGGATCTCGGCCAGGCGCCCGATGCGGTCTGAGCACTTGACTACGACCACCAGATCGGCCGTGGCGGGATCGATAGAGATGCGTGCGCTCGGCCGCGGTCGTGATGCCTCGGGCAGGGGATAGGCGGCTGCGCGGATTGCCACCCTGTCATCGGTGTCGAGCTGCCCGAGAAGACCGGCTTCGACGTCGACCCGAACTCTGTCCCAACGCTCCCCCGGAACAGTCCCACCGGTGCGGTCGTCCCGGACCCGGAACGAGTCGACGACCAGGCCGTCCGAGCGGCCGAAAAGACGAGCCTCGAGCACATCGACCCCATTGGCGGCAAAGACGGCGGCGACAGTCCGACGGAATCCGGGTCGGCTCGGTCCGACCACCACCACGGTGTCGATTGGCTCGCCGGCTCGCACAGCCAAGTTGGATGCGCCCACCAAGTCCGAGACCAACTCGACGTGCCAGAGCACTTCATCGACCGAGAGGCTCCGCAGATAATCGTCGGGCATCGCATCGAGATGTGCCCCCGTCTCGTCCATCGCCCCGCCCGACCGAGCCATTACCTCCTGCCGGGTGGCCGCGCCTGATGTGGCTGCAGTCTCCTCGACGCCAAATCTGCCGGCGCATCTCACGAACAGCGTCCTGAGCAAGCTCGCCTTCCACTCGTTCCACATCGAGGGACCGGTAGCCCTGGAATCGGCGATCGTCAGCAGATACAGCAGTTGCAGCAACTCGATGCTGCCTACCTCCGCGGCAACGCTGTCGATCACGGCCGGGTCGGCCAGGTCACGTCTCGTGGCGCTCAGCGGCAGGAGAAGATGATGGTTCACCGCGCCGACCAAGAGGTCTGTTGTCTTGGCGTCCATCCCCATCCGCTTGGCGAAGGTGGCCGCGATCTCGGCGCCGACTTTGGCGTGCTCTCCACCGTGACCCTTGCCGATGTCGTGGAGGAAGGCGGCGAGACGAAGCAGCCGGGGATCGTCCAATTCGAGTCCGACTGCTCCGAGCGGACCTGTGTCCGACAGGACCGCCTGCATCTCCGCCACTGTGCGCCAGAGGTGTGCGGCCACGGGGTGCTGGTGAAACGGCTCCAACTGAGGAAGGGTGGCCACAATGTCCCACTCAGGGAGCACATCCGATAGGAGCCCTTTCTCCCAGAGACTGTCGAAGATGGCTCTCCCCCGTTCACCGGCCTCCAGGAGTCGGTCGAGATCGTCGATCGTTGGCGGAGAGTCGGTCCTGACTGCCTCTTTCGGGGCGGCGCCGCGGGACCAGACCCGTCGGCCGGTAGAGACCGGTCGCTCTTCGAGGATCTCGGGCCATTTACGCTCGGCGAGACGGTCTATCGACTGCATGGCGGCCACCAGGTCGCCCGCCGTCTCGAACGTATCGCGTCCTAGCCAGCGAGCGACCGGCTCGCGCAACTCGGGCGAGAACACATCGTGCGCCTTGCCGGTCACGGCATGTAGCGCGTTGCGAACCCGGAGGAGGACCTCGAGGGCGTCTTCTTCCTCTCGCTGGTGTTGGGTGGAGAACTTGCCGATCAGCTCTTGGCGCCGCCGTTCCCATTCGAAACCCTGCAGCGCTCGCAGACCGCCGCGGCCGGTCTTGATGTCGACTGCCATCAGCCGATACGGCGCCTCGGCCCGACGGTTTCGCTCCGCGTCCACCAGGTAGCGGCGGAGCGGACGCGCTCGCGTCACCCGGGTGACAGCTGCCATCAACTGTCCGAACAGCTCTTCGGAACCGGCCACGAGGCGACTGGTCAGGAGCGTTGTCTGGGTATCGAATCTCTCACGGGCAGCGTCCGAAGCCTCTCGGACCGTGCGTACGGAGTGGCCGACACGGAGCTTGGCGTCCCAGAGCGGGCGGAAGAGGTCCGCCGCGGCGGCGGCCGCATCTCCAACGTCATGGAGGAGCATGAGGTCGACGTCGGAATAGAGACTGAGCTCGCCCCTGCCGTACCCGCCGAGGGCAACCACCGCCATGGATGTTGCTCCAGGGGCAACCAGGGCCGACACCGTCTCATCGAGACTCGCCGTCAGCACCTCACACACTTCACGACCCCCATCCCCGATGCGATCGTGTCGCAGCGAGTCGCGGAGGTCGATGAAGTCGTGGAGGCTTCTCCCTGAATCAGATGGCGTCGGCACCTCTCTCACTGGTACGGATACGTACCACGTCTTCGACCGGCACGACGACGATCTTGCCGTCGCCGATCTCCCCGGTGTGCGCCGCCGACTCGATTGCCGC
>JALDXP010000269.1:0-3618 GCA_032154885.1 Actinomycetota bacterium | reverse complement strand
ACATGGTCGAGCTCTGCGATGGATGGATGCCGCTGGCGACGAGGATGGACATCGTCGGTGAAGTGGGCCGGGTGCGGGAGGCCGTGGCTGAGGCCGGACGGGATCCTGCGTCGTTCGAGATCATCGCCTACGGGGCGAAACCCGATGATGTCGAAAACTTGATCAAGGCCGGCGTCGACCACATCATCTTCAACGTTCGCTCCCTCGGCCCCGCTGAGACTGTGGGGTACCTGGACCGGCTCGTGGGGGGCCTACCGCTTACCTGAGGTACATAGCGACAAATACGTCGCTACGACGACAGAGAACGCGCGCCTTTCATCGCGGTCACGCATTCGGCATGGTCGGAGACATGAGCGAATCGATGAAGGCAGTCATCCGTCACGCGATGGCCAACGACGGTGTGATTACGCGCCAAGAGGCAGTGGCGCTGGGCATGAACCCGCGGACGGTCGACCGTCACCTGAACGAAGGATCGTTGGTGAAGATCGCAACGTCGGTCTACGCCTTGCCTGGCGTGTTCGAATCCGAGTCGGCGGTTCTGAGGTCCGCCACTCGCAGCCTCGGTGCAGTGGTCTCCCATCAGACCGCCGCCCGCCTCCACGGAGTAGCCACCCCTGGGCCTCGCCTCGTCGTATCCGTCCCCCACCGCCGCACGCACTTCTTTCCCGATGTGATCGTGCATCAGTTGACCGACATCCGACCCATCGATCTCTGCACGGTTGACCGCTTTCCAACGACCACGCCGGCGCGCACAGTATTGGATCTCGCCGCGGTCCTTTCATTGACCCGGTTGGGCCGGGCAGTCGACCGATTCGCCGCGAAGCGCATCGTGAGCTTCACCGAGATGAGCGACACCCTCGATCAGCTTGCTCGAAAGGGGAAACCCGGCGTGGTGAAGCTGCGCAGAGCCCTCGAACCCAGACTCGGGTCGAATGGGATCTCCGAGAGTGACCTCGAGTCTCGCCTGGTAGAGGTGATCCGGCTAGCCAGCCTCCCCGAGCCCGACCTGCAGTATCGACCCGCCTGGCTCAAGCACGTGAACGGTCGAGTCGACCTCTCATACGTGGAGGAGGAATTGGTGATCGAGGGTGACAGTCGAGAGTGGCACGGTGACGAGCTCACCTTTCAGGCTGATCGAGAGCGTGACAACCTCGCCCAACTCGCCGGGTGGCGGATCCTGCGCTTCACCTGGTACGACATCACCCAACGACCCGACTACGTGGCCTCGTCGATCAGGAGGGCCCTCGGGCTTTCTCTGTCGGCGTAGCGACATATATGTCGCCACGTACCTCAGGTAAGCGGAAGGGGCCCCTAGGGGCCCCTTCTCGAATAGGTTGGAGGGACTTAGAAGTCCATCCCGCCGCCGCCATCGTGGCCGTGGCCGCCGCCCGGCATGGCCGGGGTGAGCTCCTTCTCCTCGGCCACGAGGGCCTCGGTGGTCAGGAGCAGGGCCGCGATAGATGCCGCGTTCTGCAAAGTCGAACGCGTGACCTTGGCGGGGTCGATGACCCCGTCTGCGACCAGGTCGGTGTACTCACCCGTCGCCGCGTTGAACCCCTCGCTGCCGGAAGCAGCACGGACACGCTCGACGACAACTCCACCTTCGAAGCCGGCGTTCACCGCGATCTGACGGAGGGGCTCCTCCATCGCCTTGCGGACGATGGAACGACCGGCCTTCTCGTCGTCGGTCCCACCACGGACCTTGTCGACTGCGGTCTGCGCACGGAGCAGGGCCACACCACCACCGGGGACTACGCCCTCTTCGACGGCAGCACGTGCCGCCTGGACGGCGTCCTCGATGCGGTGCTTCTTCTCCTTCAACTCGACCTCGGTGGCTGCGCCGGCCTTGATCACGACGACACCGCCGGACAGCTTGGCGAGACGCTCCTGGAGCTTCTCCTTGTCCCAGTCGGAGTCGGTGTTCTCGATCTCACGCTCGATCTGCTTGATGCGAGCCTTGACATCGGCCTCGGTGCCGTCCCCGTCGATGACGGTGGTGTTGTCCTTCGCCACGACGACCTTGCGGGCACGGCCCAGCATGTCGAGGGTGACGTTCTCCAACTTCAGGCCGACCTCCTCGGAGATCACGGTGCCACCAGTGAGGATGGCGATGTCCTGGAGCATGGCCTTACGGCGCTCGCCGAACCCCGGCGCCTTGACGGCGACCGAAGAGAACGTACCGCGGATCTTGTTGACCACCAGGGTGGCGAGGGCCTCACCCTCGACGTCCTCGGCGATCACCAACACGCTCTTGCCGGACTGCATGACCTTCTCGAGCACGGGCACGAGATCGTTGACCGAGCTGATCTTCTGGTTGGCGATGAGGATGTAGGGATCCTCGAGCACCGCCTCCTGGCGATCGGCATCGGTGATGAAGTAGAAGTTGATGAAGCCCTTGTCGAACTGCATCCCCTCCGTGAACTCGAGCTCGAGCCCGAACGTCTGACCCTCTTCGACGGTGATCACACCGTCCTTGCCGACCCGGTCCATCGCGTCTGCGATGGTCTGGCCGATCGAGGAGTCGTTGTTGGCCGAGATCGAAGCCACGTGGGCGATCTCCTCACTGGTCTCGATGTCACGAGCCTGTTCGCCGATTGACTTGACGGCCGTCTCGACCGCGGCCTCGATGCCACGCTTGAGCTCCATCGGGTTGGCGCCTGCGGCTACCTGACGAAGGCCTTCCCGCACCATCGCCTGGGCCAGCACGGTGGCCGTGGTGGTCCCATCGCCGGCGACGTTGTCGGTCTTGTTGGCTACCTCGTAGGCCAGCTTGGCGCCCATGTTCTCATAGGGGTCGTCGAGCTCGATCTCCTTGGCGATGGTCACACCGTCATTGGTGATCGTGGGTGAGCCCCACTTCTTCTCGAGAACGACGTTGCGGCCCTTGGGACCGAGCGTCACCTTTACCGTGTCGGCGAGCTTGTCTACACCCGCCTGGAGCCCCTTTCGGGCCTCCTCGTTGAAGCGAAGTTCCTTCGCTGCCATTTGTTATCAGCTCCTCAGTTGACGACGGCTAGAAGGTCGCGCTCTGACAGGACGAGATACTCGTCTGCGTCGAGCTTGACCTCGGTTCCTGCGAACTTGGAATAGAGGACCTTGTCGCCGACGGACACGTCCATCGGGATTCGGTCGCCGTCATCGTCTCGGGCGCCGGGCCCTACAGCGATGACCTCACCGATCTGCGGCTTCTCCTTGGCGGTGTCGGGGATGACAAGACCGGAGGGAGTGCGGGACTCCGCATCTTCCGTGGCCTTAACCACCACTCGATCACCGAGCGGCTGAAGCTTCATACTCTGGCTCCTCCTTGAACCTCGGCTAGTGCTTGCGCCCGGGTGCCCAACATGTGGTGGTCACCCAAGCATTAGCACTCGTATGGGTTGAGTGCTAGTGCAACGATAGCACTCGGCACATGGGAGTGCTAAATCGAAAACTTGAGTCGAGGCGGCTCAGGTTTCAGCGGATTTCTGCTTTCTCCGTCGGCGTAGCGACATATATGTCGCTACGTACCTCAGGTAAGCGGCTCCCCCAGGACCAGACCCGGGTTCACGTTCTCGGCCCAGTCGGTGATGCGGCCGGTGGAGAGCCAATGGGCGGCGGCGACGCCGATCATGGCGGCAT
>JALDXP010000268.1:0-3624 GCA_032154885.1 Actinomycetota bacterium | reverse complement strand
AGGTACCGTCCACGAGCGAGGAGGGAATCGTGCGCCTTGCCGTTGCTCGCGTGGTGTGGATGGCCACCGGGGTGATCTGGGTCCTGGCTTTTGCCATGTCTCTGACCGAATCCACCTTCATCGCTCCGATCACATTTCTCGATTGGATGGAGATGTGGTCGTGGAGCGCGGCTCTCGCATCCCTTGGTGTGGCTGCCCTCTTGTTGACGGACCTCGCACCCTCTCGTGCAGCCAAGGGCGTGGGGATCGTCGTAGCACTCGGGGGCATCGCTGCCGCCATCGCCAACGCCCTCGAGGACGGCTTCGGCCAGGAAGCGATGTCGATCGTCTACGTAATCGCCTTTGCCTTGTTCTGGCTCGGTCTTGTTGGTCTGGCTGCGTCGTTCGGCGGCTCCGGGAGCCGCTGGCTGGCGGTTCTCGCCGGTGTGTTGTTCCTCGGGGTGACGCTGGTTCCGTATGGCGGCGCGTTGCTGATCCTGGCGGCCTTCGCCGTTGTGGCGCTCGTCCCTCAACGGCTGGTGGCGTAGGCCCCGGACACGTTCGCGGAGTAGGTCATGAAGCCGGGCGGTCCGAAAGGTCTGCCCCTCGTAGCTCCCTGAGTAGGCATACCCTTCTCGCCTCGGCCTGTGGCCAGAAACCAGTGACGATGATGCTCGATCAACCCAAACCCCGCAGACGGTCGCTCGGCCGATTCCTATGGCCCGCAATCATCACCGCCGCCGCTGTGGTCGCAGTGGTCGTGACCAGTGCCGGTGACGACACCCGATCGGAGCTGCAGTACCTCGATTCCATGCACGAGACCGCATCCGACCTGTCGATGGGGGCCGATTCGCTGAGAGTTGTCATCTCCCGCCTCTCCCGCATCGATCGATCCGAGCTCGTCACAGCGACCGATGGCTTGCGTGAGGATCTGGAGAGCGGCTTGGAGCTGGTCGAAACGGGACCGTCATCTGAGAACCTCGTTGCGGCCAACGCGGTGTATCGCAGAGCATTGGAGGCCTGGACCGTAGGTGTGAGCGGATTCGCGTCCGGAATCCTCGCGGCTGCCGATGACCCGACCGACACGGTGGTGACGGACAACATCGCAAATGCCCTGGCCGAGTTGCGAGCAGGCGATCGCCTCTACACCGACCTGGTTCGGGAGCTGGAAGAAGAGGACGTGCCCGACCCAGTCGCCGCAATGCCCGAGGTGCTGATGCTCCCAGCCGAGGGCGAGTTGTTCACCTTGTCGCAGGCCTATGTCGAAGCGTCGCGCTCACCGAACAGCGGGATCGGCCTTCGGCCGGGACTCCAGGTGTCAGCGATCACCTCCGACCCGCTCTGGAACGTCGATCCCTCCGACCAGGCGATCGTGCCGGCCACCGAGTTGCTGAATTTCTCCGTCGTGGTGGGCAATGCAGGCAACGTTGCCAGCGAGCCCGAGCCCATCGAGCTCACCCTGTCCGGCGAGTCCGACCCGGTGGTCCTCTCTGAGATGGTGCCGGTGCTCGAGCCTGGCGAGCAGACAGCAGTGCAGTTCCTCGAGATCCCTGTCATCCCTGGGGCGCTCTATGAGGTGGCAGCGAGCCTCACCGCGATCACAAACGACGTCGATCTCGAAGACAACGTCGTGAGCGTCCTCTTCGAGGTGAACGACGAGTAGGGGCCGACCCAGGCGGTCGGTAGCATCCTCGCTCTCATGATCGATCCCCGGCTGCTCCGAGATGACCCCGACGCGATCCGGGAAGCGTTGGCCCGACGTGGCTCGAAGGTCGATCTAGAGGCCGTTATCTCACTCGAGTCGAGACTCCGCGGAGCCCGCCAGAGGGCCGAGGAGCTCCGGGCCAAACAGAAGGAATCAGGGCGGGCGATCGCTGGTCTGGAGGGTCAGGCCAAGGATGAGGCCATCGCTGCCGTCGCGGATCTTGCCGGTCAGGTCAAGGCTGCGGCGTCGGAAGTCGACCGATTGGAGTCCGAATTCGACTCGGCCATCCTCGAGGTCCCCAACCTGGTGGCGCCCGATGCTGCTGAGGGCTTCGGCGAGCAGGACAGCTTGGAGATCAAGCGGGTGGGCGAGCCTCTCACCGAGGGAACCGATCACGCAACCCTCGGCGAGACCCTCGGGATCATCGATACCGTCCGCGCCGCCAAGGTGTCGGGAAGCCGATTCGGCTATCTCAAGGGCAAGGGGGCGATGCTGGAGTTTTCGCTGGTGCGCTGGGCAATGGACCACCTCGTCGCCCAAGGCTTCACCCCGATGGTCCCACCGGTCCTGGTACGCGAGGAGGCGCTGGTTGGCACCGGGTTCTTCCCCGAGGCGCGAGAGCAGGTCTACGAGATTCCGCGGGACGAGCTCTTCCTGGTGGGAACGGCAGAGGTCCCCCTCGCTGCCTATCACACCGACGAGATCCTGGAATCGAACGATCTGCCATTCCGGTACGCCGGTTTCTCGACGTGTTTCCGTCGGGAGGCCGGGACCTACGGGAAGGACACGGCCGGCATCTTCAGGGTCCACCAGTTCGACAAGGTCGAGATGTTCGTTTTCACCACTCCGGACGAATCAAATGCTGAGCATGATCGTCTCCTTGCTGTGGAGGAGATGCTGGTCGTCGAGCTCGACCTCCCGTATCGAGTGGTGAATGTCGCCGCAGGGGATCTCGGCGCATCGGCAGCCAAGAAGTACGACATCGAGGCGTGGTTCCCCGGAGAGCAGGCATACCGCGAGATCACGTCGTGTTCCAATACGACTGATTACCAGGCACGACGGCTCAAGATCAGGATGAGGGGCGAGCAGGGCAACGAGGTGTTGCACACTCTCAACGGGACGGCCTGTGCCGTGGGTCGCACCATCCTCGCCATCCTCGAGAACCATCAGCAGCCCGACGGCTCGGTCGTCATTCCCGAGGCGCTTCGTCGCTACACGGGTTTCGACGTCATCGAGTCGTGAGTGAGGTTTCCGATCCGATATTTGCCCGGATCGCGGCTCGATACGACCTGATCAATCGGGTCCTATCCCTGGGCCAGGAAAAGAGATGGCGGGCCCGTGGCATCGAGATGTTGGGGCGGGGCACGGTTCTCGACCTCGGTTGTGGGACCGGGGCCACCAACTTCGACGGCAGGGTCGTGGTGGGCCTGGACCCGGTCATCGAGATGCTGGCACTGAGCCCGGTCCGCGACCGAGTGGTCGGGACGGGGGAAGCCCTTCCATTCCAGGACGAGTCTCTTGACGCGGTATTCAGCGGGTTCGTCTTCCGCAACCTGAGCTCGATCGACGACACCCTGGCCGAGATCGACCGGGTGCTGAAACCTGGCGCGACTGCGGTAGTCATCGATCTCGCCCGGCCCCGCAACGGCCTGCTCCGATTCCTGCATCGGATCGGCACCGCTGTCCTGCTCCCGCTCGTGGGGCTCCTCTTCGCGGCCGCCCCGCGGGAGTACTGGTACCTCCACCGCTCTCTGGATTCCCTCCCGCCCCCAGAGACCCTGTACTTGGGCCATGCTCTGATACCGGAGCACATCTGGCGCATGGGCGCATTCGGGTTCGTGTACGGCGTGAGTCTCCGCAAGCAACCGCGTACCTGAGGTACGTGGGCCCGGATACGGGCCTACTGAGACAGAGAAGCAATGCAAGGAGAGCCCTACGAC
>JALDXP010000267.1:0-3630 GCA_032154885.1 Actinomycetota bacterium | reverse complement strand
GGCCGCTGGTACATTACCGACGTGGCTGTCACGAAGGGGCTGTGACCGGCGACGTATGCCTGTCGGTCGAGCACATCTGGAAAGTCTTTGGTGCTAAGCCCGACAAGGCAATCGAGATGGCCGGTAGCGGTGCATCCCGCGAGGACGTGCAGCAGGCGACCGGCTGCACCATCGGGGTGCGCGACGTCACCTTCACCGTGGGTCGGGGCGAGACGTTCGTCGTCATGGGGCTGTCGGGCTCGGGTAAGTCGACACTCATCCGTTGTGTTTCCCGTCTCAACGACGTGACCCGGGGAAAGGTCGTCCTCGACGGCGAGGAACTGACCGCGATGACAACCGATCAGCTACGTGAAGTCCGCAGACACAAGATGTCGATGGTCTTCCAGCATTTCGGTCTGTTTCCGCATCGCCGGGTGATCGACAACGCTGCTTACGGGCTCGAGGTCCAGGGTGTCGAAAAGGCCGAGCGCTACGAGCGGGCGACCAAGGTGCTCGAGGTCGTCGGTCTCAAGGGTTGGGAACAGAGCTTCCCCCAGCAGCTCTCCGGCGGCATGCAGCAACGGGTGGGGCTGGCTCGCGCGTTGACGGTCGATCCCGAGATCATGTTCTTCGACGAGCCCTTCTCTGCCCTCGACCCGCTCATCAGGCGCGACATGCAGGACGAGCTCATCAGGCTCCAGGAGACACTGCAGCGGACCATCGTCTTCATCACCCACGACTTCTCCGAGGCCATCAAGCTCGGGGATCGCATCGCCATCATGAAAGACGGAGGGTTCGATCAGGTGGGCACGGCGACGGAGCTGATCAGCGATCCCGCCACCGACTACGTGCGCGAGTTCACCAAGGAGATCCCCAAGGCCAAGGTGCTGACCACGGCGGCCGTCCTCAAAGAGGGCACCGGCACACCCAACGGCCGGACGGTTCAGCTCGATGACACCATCGAGACCGTCCTCCCGGCTCTGCTCGACGACGAAGCTGAGATCTGGGTGGAGGACCTGGAAGGGAAGCAGGTCGGGGTGGTGGATCGCAGGGCGGTGGCCAAGGCGATCGAGCCCGAGAAATGACGGACGTCCTCCAACCTGCTGACGTCGCCCTTGCCGACGAGGGGGCGGGACGCTTCAGGATCCGGGGATGGTGGATCGTCGTGGTCGTCGGCATCATCCTGCTCCAGATCCTGGTCACGTCGCCCACGGTCCCCGCGCTCTGGGACACGTACGTCTCGGGGCCGGTCGATCAGTTCTCGGCATGGCTGCGAGAGAACCGTCAGCTTCATCCCGTGTTCACCGGGTTCTTCATCCCCGTGTCTGCTGCGGTCGACTGGGGCCTCACGACGATCGAGTCGTTCCTCCTTTGGCTTCCCTGGTTCGTCCTCCCGATGGCGGTGTTCCTCGTCATCTTCAGAACCGGCGATTGGAAAACCGCCCTTGTCGCTCTCGCAGCGGTGCTCTATCCGGGGCTGGTCGGTCTGTGGGACACAACCATGGAGACCTTGTCGTTGATGACTATCGCGGTCGTGATCGCACTCGCCATCGGGATCCCAATGGGTGTGTGGTCGGCCCGTTCGCCGCGGGTCGATCGTCTCATCAAACCGGTTCTCGACGCCATGCAGACCATCCCCGCTCCGGTCTACTTCATACCGATGGTCTTGCTGTTCGGCATCCGGCGGGTGCCGGCCACCATCGCCACCGT
The DNA here is from genome assembly GCA_032154885.1 of Actinomycetota bacterium. Lineage (GTDB taxonomy): Bacteria > Actinomycetota > Acidimicrobiia > Spongiisociales > ZC4RG35 > JARDZU01. Next base: position 1,941 of record JALDXP010000267.1, on the reverse strand, counting down.
CATCTACTCCCTGCCCCCGGCGGTGAGACTGACCACTCTTGGCATCCAGGGTGTCCCACGTTCGTCGGTGGAGGCGGCGGAAATGTATGGCTCCACAGGGCGGCAAACGCTGTTCAAGGTGCAGTTGCCGATGGCGATGCCCTTCATCATGACCGGCGTCAATCAGACGATCATGATGGCCTTGGGCATCGTCGTGCTGGCCACGCTCCTCGGGGCGGGAGGGCTGGGACAGGAGGTGCTCCAGGCCTTGAACCAGCGGCGCACCGGACGGGGCCTGGCCGCGGGCCTCGCCATCGTGGCGGTGGCAATGGTTCTGGACCGTGTGGGGCGGTCGCTCGCATTCGCCGACAGGACCCGACCTGCTTCGCGGCGCTACGTGATCACCGCTCTGGCGTTGGTCTTGGGAGGGATTGTGGTCGGCCGGGTGATGGGCTGGGTCGACTTTCCGGCGGTTTGGGAGGTCCGGATCTTCGACCCAGTCGACACCTTCGTGCGATGGGGGCGGGACAATCTGTCCTTCATCACGCGCCCCGTGAACGACTTCATCGTCGCCGGGTTGCTCATCCCGGCCCGCGACTTTCTCGTCCTCACGGTGGCCTGGCCGGTACTCATCGCCGTGACTGCGATTGTCTGCTGGCGGCTGAAGGGGGTGGGTCTGGCGATCTTCGCCGCCGCAGCCCTGCTCATGGTGGGACTCATCGGGATGTGGGAGCTGTCATTGGGGACGCTCGTCCAGGTGCTGGCGGCAGCCCTCATATCGGTTGCGATCGCCATCCCGGTCGGGATCTGGGCCGGACGAAGCCCGAGGGTCGAGAAGGTGTTGACCCCCTTCCTCGACGCCCTGCAGACGATCCCCTCTTTCGTGTTCATCATCCCGGTGATCCTCTTCTTCACCGTTGGCCAGGTCCCGGGCATCATCGCCGCAGTTCTCTATGCCATCGTTCCTGGCATCCGAATCACCTCGCTCGGCATCAAAGAGGTCCCGGAGGAGAGTGTCGAAGCGTCGGAGACATTCGGTGCCACTCGACGGCAAACGATGTTCGGGGTGAGGATCCCACTCGCCGCTCCGACCATTCTGGCTGCGGTCAACCAGGTGATCATGATGGTCCTTGCCATGGTGATCATCGCCGGTCTCGTCGGTGGCGGGGCCCTCGGCTACGAGACAGTCAAGGCACTGACAACCGGCGCAACCGGTCTCGGTTTCGAAGTCGCATTCGCCATCGTCGTGATGGCGATCATCCTCGATCGGGTCACCCAGGCCTGGGCAGCCAAGCTGCAGCCCCCCACTCCTAGTCACTGATCCAACCCACTGAACGGCCACTACTACCGTCCCGAACCATGAGTCTCGACACCCAGCAGCTCTATATCGGAGGCACCCGGGTCGACGCCGTCTCGGGAGAGACTTTCCCCACGATCAACCCCGCCACCGGTGAGGAGATTTGCCGGGTTCAGCAGGCCGCGCCCGCCGACGTCGATAGGGCTGTGGCATCTGCCGCGGAGGGATTCGAGGTCTGGCGCCAACTGTCGGGAGCCCAGCGGGGACGGATCTTGAACCGGGCCGCCGGACTACTTCGCGACAACAACGAGGAACTGGCTCGCCTCGAGGTCCTCGACACCGGGAAGCCGATCCAGGAGGCCATTGCGGTCGACGTGCTGTCCGGCGCCGACGCCATCGAGTACTACGCCGGCCTGGCCGCGAGCATCCACGGCGAGACCTTCGATCTGGGCAGTGCGTGGGCCTACACCCGTCGTGAGCCGCTTGGGGTCTGCGTCGGGATTGGGGCCTGGAACTACCCGATCCAGATCGCCTGCTGGAAGTCTGCCCCTGCCCTGGCCTGCGGCAATTCAATGGTGTTCAAGCCCGCCGAGCTCACGCCGCTCACCGCGCTGCGCCTTGCCGAGATCTACACCGAAGCCGGGCTCCCCGACGGTGTTTTCAAC
>JALDXP010000266.1:0-3663 GCA_032154885.1 Actinomycetota bacterium | reverse complement strand
GCGACGGCAAAGATGATGGTGCCGGCAATGGTCAGGCTGACCGCGATCTGCAGGTGCTTCTCTGAGCGACGCTCGACACCGGATATCGGGGCACGCAGACGCTGATGGGCGCTGGGGGCGATGAGAAGGACCGACGCCATAGCGGACCCAAAGAAGGACACGTAGTAGGCGATCCGCTCCAGATCGGTGATCTCGGCAAAGGACGCTTGCAAGGGAAGCACCAGAAGGAACGCGAAGAGGACCTGGACACCGGGCAATGTGGTCCGGAGACCCTCCATCAATGACCTGAACTGATCGTCTACGTCGTTCTCTGTCCTGTCCATGTCGACTCCTCGGCCGGATTTCGGTGTAGCTGGCACGTTCCCGGGGTATGGGAACGATGAAACGTGAAGATACGAGGCAGGTGACATCGATGGGCAAAGACCATGGGCCCTCGATTCAGGACGACGACAGGTATGAGGCTCTGCGCGATCAGGGGATGAGCAAGGAAAAGGCTGCCCGGATCGCCAATACGCCTCCCCGGGAGATGGAGGAGAAGGGCGGACCCGGTGCCTATGAGGATTGGACCAAGGACCAGCTGTACGAAAAGGCCAAGGACGTGGGGGTTGATGGGCGATCGGGGATGACCAAGAAAGAGTTGATCCACGCCCTGCGGCGTTGACCGAAGGATGAATCACGTGAGGCGGACCACGATGTGAGCCAGTTGATCGTCGAGGCGCGACCCACGGCTGGCGCAGCCGTGCGCCGTGCTGTCGTCGACTGGATGGACGGCCATCCCCGCCTCGACGATGTGCTGCTCGCCATAACCGAGCTGGTCAACAACGCTGTGATGCATGGTGGGCTCGAGCCTGGCGACGGCCTCACGGTCACCGTTGGGCCGGATGGGGGGCTGACCCGATTCACGGTCGGACACGCCGGAGTACTCTTCGACGTGGATGAGTTGCCACCCTCCTCCCGGGAGCCGGGGGCGAGCCGGGGTCTGGCGATCGTCGATAAGATCGCCGATGTCTGGGGCGTCGATTCCGATGGTGTAGAAGTGACGGCGTGGTTCGAGGTCGGCTCCGGATGACCGGGCTTCGAAGGGATTTTGGGTACGACGCTGGATCGAGAAAGGTATACGGCGATGGGGCTAGGCCCGCACCTTGTTCTCGAGGCGACGCGCATCGGCGAACTCGATGTCGTGGTTGCGACAGGAGAGATCGATCTCGCCTCGGCTTCGCGCGTTGAGATTGCCCTGGAGCCTTTCGTCGGCCAGCCAGTCGTGCTCGACTTGCGTCGTGTGGAGTTCATGGATTCGGCAGGACTGAAAGTGTTGCTCCATCAACGTTCCCGGATCCAGGAGTCGGGGGGAGATCTGAGGCTGGTCGTCGGGAACGGCGCCGTCGGGCGTCTTCTAGAGCTGACCGGGGTCAGCGAAGCCTTCTCCATCAGCGATTCGATCGAATAGTGGGCTCGCCGGCGGGTAAAGGGGCGCGCGGCCGATGGTGACGACGACTGGAGATTCGAAGGCGACCCTGGTTGCGGAAATTCAGCTCCCCGAGGGCCCACGGGCCCCCTTCATCGCTCGAAGAGTGGTGCGAGCGATCATCACCGATGCCCCCGCCAGCAGGTCGGTCGACGCGGCGCTGTTGGTGAGCGAAGTCGTCACACTGATGTACGAGCCGAATGTCACTCTGACGGTCCGGGTGGAGGAGATCGGCCGTAGTGCCCGGGTCACCACCTCCAGCAGTGGATCAGCAGATGCGCCAACCGACGACATAGTGACCAAGCTGCTCGACCGCTTGTCCGACGGATGGGGTCATCGAGGAAACGAGGTCTGGTTCGACCTCGAGCTGGTACGCCGTCAGACACTGTCCCACCTTTCGGACGAAGAGCTATTCGAGCTGGTCCCTGCCGATCGGGACGCTCGTGACGAGATCTTCTCCAGATATGAAGGCTGGGCGGCATCGGTCGCCAACCGGTATCGTCGGGGAGGCGCCCACGCCGACGATGTGGGACAGGCCGCCTCGATCGCCCTGGTCAATGCCATCGACCGGTTCGACCCAGATTTCGGGGTCAAGTTCACCACGTATGCCCGGAAGACCATCATCGGGACTCTGAAGAGATATCTCCGTGATACCACCTGGTCGGTCAGGGTCCCCCGATCCCTGAGCGACACAACGGTGGAGCTCAACCGCGCCGTGGCCGAGTTGTCCCAGAAACTGGGGCGGGCGCCACTCCCGGCCGAGATGGCGGAGGAGCTCGGCAGGCCGATCGAGGAGATCGAGGACGCCATGGAGGCGGCTCTCGCCTATAACGCCAAGTCGGTCGACGCTCCTTTTTCGGAGGATGAAGAGACCAGTCTGATTCGGGTCCTGGGCAGCGACGACGAGCAGTTCGACCTGGCCGACATCTGGCATTCCCTCGAGCCGCTCATCTCGGACCTCGAGCCGCAGGAACAAGAGGTTCTCTTTCTTCGATTCTTCGAGGACATGACCCAGTCCGACATCGCAGAGGTGGTCGGTGTGTCTCAAATGCAGGTGTCGCGACTGATTGCGCGGGCTCTCGACACACTTCGGGCCCGGCTCGCCCCCGACACTGCCTGATCGTTTCGCCCTTACCCGTAGCGGGTAAATGCGCTCCTCTAGCAAGGAGGAGTCATGAGCACTGATCGCGAGATCGCACGCGTTGAGCGAACCTCTGTCGCCCGGCACCCATGGAGCCCGGCGCAGTACTTCGCGGGATTGGTCGGACTGCTCATGACGGTCGTAGGCGGGGTCGCATTAGCAAGGCTGCTGCCAACGGATTCGCTGACGGGCGAGACCACCACCGTCATCGGGATGGGTTTCAACATCGTGATGGCGACGATCACCCTGCTCTTGGGTCTCGTCTTCTTGGCGGCAGCCGGTCGGCCGGCGGAAGGCCGGGCCGGATTGATCTCGCTGGGCGCGGCGCTGCTCGCCCTGGGAATCGTGATCCTCATCGAGCCCGATGAGCTGAGTGGAGCCCTCGGCGTCAATCAGGCCAGCGGTGTGGTTTATTCAATCGTCGGGATCGTCGCGGCGATAGCCGGGATCGCCTCTCCGACCATGGTCACGAGACGCGCAATAGCAGAGCGACGCCCCGAAGACGATGAGGTGGTTCACGTCACCTGATTAGGCGGGTTCCAGGTGATGAGGAGCGCGGCCGCGTCGTCGATCGGCTCCTTCTCGTTCATCCCGAACAGCTGATCGAGCATCGCCTCGGTCGATGAATCGGCCTCGGTCAACGCTTTGGCAATCTGATCGAGCGCTTCATCGATGTCACGGTTCAATCCCTCCACCAGACCATCAGTGATCAGGATGAGGACGTCTCCCGGGTGCAGGCGGGTTCGCTTGACCTCACGTTTCAGGTCGACTTCGCCTCCCACCGGCGGCCCATGCGCCTCCTCCTCGATCCGGACATCTCCGGCTGCACTACGAATCAACAATGGAACGTGTCCAGCGCGGGTGTATACGAACTCCCCACTAGAGACATCGAGCAGCCCATAGGTGACTGTGGCGACAATCCCCGAGCCGGTCATCGTCTTGTCGAGGAGGTCGATCTGCTCGGCCGGGTCCAGGGTGCGAGCAGTGGATTGCCCCCGCAACATGTTCCTCAGTTGGGCCATCTGGGCCGTGGCATCGGCGCCATGGCCGGCGACGT
>JALDXP010000265.1:0-3673 GCA_032154885.1 Actinomycetota bacterium | reverse complement strand
ATGGATGGCGTCCCGAGAGCGCTGCCCGCCATCCAGCGCGCCTCGAAGGTCCAGAACCGGGCGGCCAAGGTGGGGTTCGACTGGTCCGAGGCATCTGAGGTCCTGCCCAAGGTCAGAGAGGAACTCGACGAGCTAGAGGCCGTTCTCACCGATGCATCCGAGGCCGAGCCCGAGTTGGGCGATGTCCTGTTCTCGATCATCAATCTGGCCCGTCATCTCGGCATCGACGGCGAGCTCGCCCTGCGCGGGGCGGTCGATCGATTCGAGACCCGATTTAGGGCGATGGAGGAGATGGGCCCGATGGCAGGGCTGTCCTTGGAAGAGCTCGACGAGCGCTGGGAACACGCCAAGAAAAGACGTCCTGCGTTGTAGGTTGTACGCGCCGCCGGATCCACAACCCATAACCCACCACCCGGAACCCACTATGACTCAGCCCAAGATCGAGCGCATCCTCGCTCGCCAGATTCTCGACTCGCGGGGCAACCCAACGGTGGAGGCCGAAGTCCACACATCTGGAGGCGGATTCGGACGAGGCGCCGTGCCCTCCGGGGCCTCGACCGGCACGCTCGAGGCCGTCGAGCTGCGTGACGGCGGCGAACGGTGGGATGGCAAGGGGGTGACCAAGGCGGTCGCCAACATCGTCGACCAGATCGCACCCGCCCTGGTCGGGATCGATGTCACGCGTCAGGAGCGCATCGATCAGATGATGATCGACCTGGACGGAACGACCACCAAGGGCAAACTCGGGGCTAACGCGATTCTCGCCGTTTCGCTGGCGGTGGCCAGGGCCGCATCGTCCGCCGTGGGTCTCCCTCTCTACCGGTACCTCGGTGGCCCGGCCGCGCAGGTGCTTCCGGTGCCCTGTCTCAACGTGCTCAATGGTGGTGCCCACGCTGCCAACTCGGTCGACATCCAGGAGTTCATGGTTGTTCCCGCCGGCCTCCCCTCCTACTCCGAAGCGCTTCGGGCCGGGGTCGAGGTCTACCACGCCCTCAAGAAGGTGGTCGCCGGGCGTGGTCTCGGCACCAATGTGGGCGATGAGGGGGGGTTCGCCCCCGATCTGCCCACCAATGAAGCAGCGCTGGAACTGCTCGTGGAGGCCATCGACGTGGCCGGCTATCGGATCGGAGAGGAGATCTCCCTTGCCCTCGACGTGGCTGCCACCGAGTTCCATCGGGAGGGGCAATACCACCTCGAAGGCGGCGAGTTGGACTCTGCGGAGATGGTGGATTACCTGGCGGGACTCGTCGAGCGCTATCCATTGGTCTCGATCGAGGATGGGATGGCCGAGGACGACTGGGAGGGTTGGAGGGCCCTGACCGACCGCCTGGGCGAGGGGATCCAGCTGGTCGGCGACGATCTGTTCGTGACCAACGAGGAGATTCTCCGCAAAGGCATCGCAGAAGGCGTGGCCAATGCCATCCTGATCAAGGTGAACCAGATCGGATCCGTCTCCGAGACCTTGCACACGATGGGCGCTGCCCGGGGCGCTTCCTACGCCACGATGGTGAGCCATCGGTCCGGGGAGACCGAGGACAGCTTCATCTCACATCTGGCGGTAGCCACGAACTCGGGTCAGATCAAGACCGGCGCCCCTGCCCGTGGTGAGCGAACCGCCAAGTACAACCAGCTGCTCCGAATCGAGGAGTCGTTGGGTGGGGAAGCTCGGTTCGCCGGTTGGGACAGCTTCCGGAGGGTCGTTTGACTCTCATTCGACGTCCCGGTGTGGCTCTCGTCACGCTCCTATTCCTGCTTCTAGGCGCGGCCTTCATCACCCAGGTGGTGCCCTACCGGCAGATCATCGACTCCCAGCGCCAGGTGACGTCGGCCCAGGAGAGGCTGGCCACACTCGAAGCGGACAACGCGACGCTCCAGGCCGACGCGGCCGCCCTCAACACCGACGAAGAGATCGAGAAGCTGGCGCGAGAAAAGCTCGGATATGTGCGCCCCGGAGAGACGGCCTATGTCGTTCTCGATCCGCCGGGCTCGAACCAGGCTCCGGCCACAGAAGATGATGTCCTGGTGGTGGACGACAGGACCTGGGTGGATCACATCTGGGCTTTCCTCACCGGCGGCGATCTAGATTCAGAGGGATGACCCCCTCCGACGACCGGCAGGTTGTCGAGATCCAGATCGGGCGCCCCATACGCGCCGAATCGAGCCCCGTCTCACGATGTCATCTCGGTCTCCCGGTAGTCGTCCGGGTTCCCCCGATCCTCGATGACGGAACGCCGTTTCCCACTCTCTACTGGCTGACTTGCCCGCTGGCCGTCGGGCGTGTGGCGCGGCTCGAAGGGGCCGGCGGGATAAAGCGTCTCGAGCACAAGGCCGAAGCCGACCCGGATTTCGGGACCCGGCTCGCCGAGGCCCACCGGTCGTATGAGGGGGAGCGGACGACGTTGCTCCCCAAGGATGTCACCAACCAACCATCTGGAGGGGTGGGCGGGACCCGAACCGGGATCAAGTGCCTTCACGCCCACTACGCCCATACCCGGGCCGGTGGTGACAACCCTGTCGGCGAGCTCGTACAGGATTGGATCGAGCCCCTGGATTGCACCGTGCCCTGTGTGCTGGAAGGGGAGATGAACCCGGAATGGGTCGCCCGCCCGTGAGGGTGGGGGTGATCGACATCGGCACCAACTCGATGCGATTGCTGGTGACGGATGGGACCGATGAGATCGGCCGCTGGGTCGAGGTCACCGGTTTGGGCCGGGGAGTCGATCGCACTGGCATGCTCTCTCCGGATCGAATCGAGGAATCGGTGGCCGCTCTGGCTCGCTTCGGGGCGGAGATGGAGAGGGCGGAGGTCGGAAAACGGGCCGCGATCGCCACTTCGGCCTCCCGGGACGCGGCCAACCGCGAGGAGTTCTTCGACCTTGCCGAGTCTGCCCTCGGCGTGAGGCCGAGATTGATCACGGGGGCGGAGGAGGCCCGTCTCGCGTTTGCCGGGGCCACATCTCAGGTGGATGTCGCTTCGCCAATCGTCGTGTCTGACATCGGTGGGGGCAGCACAGAGTTCGTCACCGCCGAAGGGGAGGTGTCGTTCGAGATCGGGTCGGTTCGCCTCACCGAGCGATCGATCCCGTCGCGACCTGCGCCCTCGAGCGAGATGGAAGCGGCCCGAGCGCTCGTGTCCGGGCTTTTCGCAGAGATCGACCTCCCGGCGGGGACCTTGATCGGGGTTGCCGGAACGTGGACCAGTCTCGCCGCCGTTGCCCAGGGCCTCCCCGAATACTCGACGGATCAGGTGCACGGCTCCCGGCTGAGCCGTGACGAGTTGGCAGGCACGATCGACTTGCTGGCCTCGAAGACGCTCGATGAGACCGCGGCCATCCCTGCACTCGACCCCAAGCGGGCCCCGGTCATCCTCGGGGGCGCGCTGGTGGCGGAAGGGGTGATGGACATCCTGCAGGTCGACGAGGTGATGGTTTCGGAGCACGACACCCTCGACGGCGTCGCAATGGAGTTGCTGGCTATAGCCTGATAGCTGGCCCGGCCCGGGTGGCGGAATGCAGACGCGAGGGGCTTAAACCCCCTTGAGCCGAATCGGCTCGTGTGGGTTCGAATCCCACCCCGGGCACGACCGGGGCCAAAGCCGACCACCGGGGAGGTGAGCGCAATGCGTAATCCCGAAGTAGATGCCTGGTTCGAAGCGAAGCAACACCCGATGGAG
>JALDXP010000264.1:0-3719 GCA_032154885.1 Actinomycetota bacterium | reverse complement strand
ATCACGACCGACCCTGGAGCGACCACCACCACGTCCGATGCTCCTGATGTCACCGAGGGCGGGGGAGCTGAGGAGCCCACCACCACGGTGGAGGTCGGCGCGGGTGGTGTGACCACGACGCCAGCTAGCGAGGGCGAGGGCGACGGCGAGGGCGAAGGCCAGGGCGAGGGAACTTTGGATCCAAGCCAAGAGACCAGCACCACAGGCGACGAGGTCGCCGGTGGCTCCGACTCCACCCTTCCCTACACCGGCACGGGTCAGATATCGCTGGGTGGTCTGGGCGGGCTGTTGTTGGGGGCTGGCGCCATCCTGTTGTTGCTGGTCCGGCGACGGTCTCGAGAGGATTGACCTGGACAGTCAGACAGCCAGAAGCTCTTGATAGAGATCGAGGTCCTGTCGCCCGAAGGCCACGAATATCACTGTCTTGATGGCGCCTGGATCGAGCGCAACCCAGTCTGTGACGGCATCGAAGGCAGTCCGGGCTGCCAGCGATTTCGGAAAGTGATACACCCCGGTGGAGATGCTGGGGAAGGCAACGCTTCTTGCCTTCACATCTCTGGCGAGATCGAGGCTGCTTCGGTAGCACGAGGCCAACAAATCGACCGCCTCGTCCTTGGCGACTGAGCCCCAGATCGGCCCCACGGTGTGGACAACATGACGGGCGGGCAGGTCGCCGGCGGTAGTCATCACTGCTTGTCCGGTGGGGAGCGGCCCGCGACGCGCCACGATCTGCTTGCACTCGGCGAGGATGGTTGGCCCCCCGGCGCGATGAATGGCGCCATCGACCCCGCCGCCACCCATCAGCGACGAGTTGGCCGCATTGACGATGACGTGGGCGTCGACAGTGGTGATGTCTCCCTGTATTGCCTCGAGTCGGGTCACGAGACGACTGTAGGAGAGGAATCCCCGTCAAATTCAGGAGGAGAGATTTAGGCGACTGCGCTGGGGGAGTGGAGCCGGATCACGGATCCGAGCAGGGCTGATTCCTCGGTGCGGGAGAATGCCCGGCGGCGCACGGCCTCGGCTACAGCATCCCGGCGCGGGTTGGGACCGCGTCCGAATGCTTGCAGAGCGGCCTCGGTGCTCATGACTGCGGCCCGGAATGGATCGGGCAGCACTGCATTCAAGGCGACCAGCCACACGGACCTCGTCACTCGCGAGGCGGCCTCGAGACCCGTCATGAGGGCTCGCTCGATCGAAGCCAGCTCGTTCTCTCGTCCCGCCGTGACCAGAGTCAACGCTTGATGCAGGAGACGCTGAATCAGTTCCCGGGCCGGCTCGGTGAGGTCGGGCAGGTGATAACGGAACACGACCGACGCACAGTCGATCGCGTAGAGCCGGGCGTAGGGCTCGTCCCAGTCTCCGAGGCGGTAACGCTCGACCTCGAGAAGTGCGGCGATGCTGTCGAGGCCGTCATACCGGCTCGACATCATCCCGCCCGCCTCCACGTGGTTTGGTGCCACCATCACCGTTGTCCTTGCCCTTTCCTGGAAACCCATTTGCCTGTCCTGTGGATAATCCACAATTTCCGACGATTTGGGCATGGGCCGCATGGCCCATTCTTTCCACAGCCATCTGAACTAGTCCCCTAGACCTAGAGACATGCCGGGATTGCGGTAGCCCGCGGCTAGATTGCCCCGCTTACCGCCGAACCTGGCATGAGCCAGGTGGGGGGAACCAACCCCATCGGGGGCGAATCCCGGCATCGAGGGCCGGGTAGGGCGAACTTCCAGCCCGAGCCCGTCAGCTAACTCCCAAGGCGACAGAGGAAGAAAAAGAGGCACCGACTTTGGAGACGTTCAGCGCCGCCTCCCACGGTGAGGTCTTGCAACTCGTGATACAGATCGCGGTGCTGCTCGCCGCCGCCCGCTTCCTCGGTGGTCTGGCGCGCAGGATGGGTCAGCCGGCCGTGGTCGGCGAGATCTTGGCCGGGGTGATCCTGGGCCCGTCGTTGCTCTCGGGAGTCTTTCCTTGGATCGGGGATTGGATCCTGCCCCAAACCGAGGCGCAGGGCTACATGCTCGAGGTCGTGGCCTTGATCGGGGTCATGCTCCTACTCGTCATAACTGGGTTCGAGACCGACCTGGCGCTGATCCGGCGTCGCTTTGGAGTAGCTCTCGGGGTAGGAATTGGAGGCCTCGTGGTGCCGTTCGTCTTGGGTCTGGCGCTCGGTTACGCCATCCCCGATTCTCTCGTCGGGGATCCATCTGAGCGGACCGTCTTCGCACTGTTCGTGGCGACCGCCCTCGCCATTTCGGCGATCCCGGTTCTGGCCAAGATCCTGATGGACCTCGATCTGATGCGAAGGGAGTTCGGACAGACCGTTCTTGCTGCCGGGATGCTCAACGACCTGACCGGATGGGCGATGCTCGGGATCGTGACCGCCCTGGCCAGCGCCCAAGCCATAAGTCCCGGGATAGTCATTCGGACCGTTGGGATGGTCGTCATCTTCGTCCTTGTCACGATGACGGTGGGCCGATTCGTCGTCGAGCGTGGCCTCGGGCTCATCCAGGACCGATTTCGAGGGCCGGATATCATCCTCACCCTCGTCGTCGTGCTTGCGTTCGCCTGGGGAGCATTCAGCCAGGCCCTTCACCTCGAGCCGGTGATTGGAGCGTTCGCCATCGGGATCCTCTTTGGTGGGCTGCCGCGTCTTCCGACCGACGTGGTGCACAAGTTGGAGAGCATGGCCCTGGCTGTGTTCGCGCCCATCTTCTTCGCCGTCGCCGGGCTCAAGGTGGACATTGGCTCCATTCTCGAGCCCGATCTGCTGCTGATTGCCGTTGTGGTGATCCTCGTTGCGACAGTCGGCAAGGTTGCCGGCGCCTATGTAGGCGCCAGATACATATCGGGACAGGATCATTGGTCTGCCCTGGCCTATGGCGCCGGTCTCAATGCCCGCGGAGCCGTCGAGATCATCATCGCCACTATCGGGCTCTCCCTCGGAATACTCACCACCGAGATGTTCTCCATCATCGTGCTGATGGCAGTGGTCACCTCCGTCGCGGCGCCCGCTGGCCTCCGGTACTGCCTGGCGCGGGTCCAGCCTGGCGACGAAGAGGAGTTGAGATTGGCTCGTGAGGACGTGCTGAAAGGCAGCTTCCTCGCCGGGTTGAAACGGGTACTGGTGCCGGTCAGGCCTCGGATCGGTCAGGTGGGCACCCAGACGATCCAGGCGGTGCTGGTGGCCCGCCTCGGTGAGGCCAGCGACATCTCCACCACGCTCCTTGCAGTCGCGGGGGATCAGGACCGTGTGTTGGCCGGCGCCTACCTCGCATCGCTCCGCGCCGTCTTCAGGGACCGGGGGACCACGACGCGGATCGTATCGAGCCAGGATCCCGTGGAGGCCATCCTTCATGAGGCAGAGGCGGATTACGACCTGCTGGTCATCGGCACGCCCACGATGAGCGGCTCGGGCCAAGGGGTGTTTGGGCCGGTCATCGACGACCTCATCAAGCTGTCCCGCACCCCGACCCTGGTGGTGAGAGGGGAGAACGTCCCCGAGGAATGGGCCCCTACGCGGATACTGGTGCCGGCCAGTTCCAGCATGAGCTCCCGAAACGCTGCGGACCTCGCCTTCGCCATCGCCGGGGCGGATGCAGTCGTGACCGGGGTGCATGTGGTGACACCGTCTCGCCTCTCAGGGATGCGACCCAACGTCGCCCTCGATGTCACCGCCGAATTCGAGATCCTGGCGACGCGCATGGGACAGCATGTCG
>JALDXP010000263.1:0-3732 GCA_032154885.1 Actinomycetota bacterium | reverse complement strand
TTTCGTACTTGTTCCTGCTCCCCTTGGGGATCTCGACGATCATCGTGACCAGCACGTCAAGCACCCTACATGTCGCTACCCTCGCCCGGTTGTGCCTCACATGGGTGGCGATGCCACAGCCCGGGTCGGTCTCCCGATGTCCTCCAATCGAACGCAATCCCCGGGATAAATCTCTTGATGGCACTCCCTAGGAAGCGCGGCAAGCGCTATCTCCTCATGATGTCGGTGGGCGCCCTCGGCATCGTCTACGGCGACATCGGGACCAGCCCTCTCTACGCCTTCAGGGAATCCTTCCTCGCCGCCGAGGGCCTGCCGGTCATCAGAGAAAGCGTCCTGGGGGTGCTTTCACTCATGTTCTGGGCCCTGGTTCTGGTCGTCTCGGTGAAGTACCTGATCTTCGTGATGCGGGCTGACAACCACGGGGAGGGTGGCATCCTGGCCCTCACTGCCCTCATCGTCCCACGTCGGAAGACACCGACGGTCGGCCTGCGGTGGGCTTTGATCTTGCTGGGGTTGTTTGGCACTGCGCTTCTCTACGGAGACGGGATCATCACCCCAGCCATTTCTGTGCTTTCAGCAGTCGAAGGGCTCGAGATCGTGGAGCCCGACCTCGGGTCCTATGTGGTCCCGATCGCGGTCGCCATCCTGATCGCCCTCTTCAGCATCCAGCGGGCAGGCACGGCAGTAGTCGGCTCGATCTTCGGACCGGTCATGATTGTCTGGTTCACAGTGCTCGCCGTCCTCGGCGGTTATCACGTGATCCAGGATCCAGGAGTCCTCGCCGGGGTGAATCCGGTGTACGGAGCGCGGTTCATCGCCGAGAACCCGCGTCACGCTTTTCTCGCCTTGGGCGCCATTTTCCTAGTGGTCACTGGTAGCGAGGCTCTCTATGCAGACATGGGGCACTTCGGAAAGCGCCCGATCCGCTTCGGCTGGTACATCGTTGTGTTCCCGGCCCTCCTCCTCAACTACTTCGGCCAGGGGGCGATGCTCATCTCCGACCCAGGGACCATCGACAACCCCTTCTTCCGGATGCCGCCGGGGTGGGCGGTGCTGCCGCTGGTGATCCTGGCAACGATGGCCACCGTCATCGCCTCTCAGGCGCTCATCTCGGGTGCCTATTCGCTCACCATGCAGGCCGTCCAGCTGGGATATCTGCCCCGTTTCGACATCGACCACACCTCAACTCGCGAGGTGGGCCAGATCTATATCGCCACCGTGAATTGGGGGCTCATGGTGGCTTGCGTCGGGCTGGTCCTGTCGTTTCGCAGCTCGGGCAACCTCGCCGCCGCCTATGGCGTGGCGGTGACCACGACGATGGTCATCACGACGATCCTCCTCTATTTTGTGATGCGGGAGAGATGGAAATGGTCGGCCCCTGTCGCGGGTTCACTCACCGCACTCTTCCTCGTCGTCGATCTCACCTTCTTCTCCGCCAACATCGTGAAGGTCCCGGCGGGCGGCTGGTTCCCGCTCGTGGTTGGAGCGGTGATCTTCACGGTCATGACCACATGGAAGACCGGCCGACGAAGGCTCACCGCTGCCCTGAAGAGGGGCGAGCTCCCGATCGAGCGATTCATCGGATCCATAACCCTCCATCCCCAACTCCGGGTCCCGGGCACCGCCGTCTACCTCTTTCCTGACCCGGGGATCACCCCTCCGGCGTTGTTGGCCAACCTGCGTCACAACGAGGTGCTTCATGAGACCGTGGTCCTGGTAGCTGTACAAACGTCCTCGGTCCCGAGGGTGCCCCAGGTGCGGCGGTCGACGGTCCATGATCTCGGGGAGGGATTCGTCCAGGTCGTGCTCCATTTCGGGTTCATGGACGAGCCCGACGTCCCCAAGGCCCTGGCCAACATCGTCGACCCGGAATTCGGGTTCGACCCGGATGACTCCACCTTCTTCATCGGGCGGGAAACGATCCTCAACAGAAGCAAGGGCATCGGCCGGGCGCGGGCGGCCCTGTACGCCTTGATGCATCGCAATGCCTCGAGTCCGGTCCAGTTCTTCAGTCTTCCCCCCGGTCAGGTCATCGAGATCGGCAAGCAAGTGGCGTTATGAGCCCGCATCCGTACGCTGGTCATGTCCGGAATTCGGACTCGCGAGTTTGAGAGGGCGCCCATGAGGGTTTTTAGATCGTCGATTCTCATCCTGACTGTGGTCCTGGTGGCGTGTGGGGGTGATGGTGAAACGGACACGACTCTGGCCGAGACCACCACGACGCTGGTCGCGGACAGCGCCGGGACAGTCGACTTCGCGGACATGCCACAGGAGTGCATCGACGCCCTGGTCGGGTATCTCCAGGCCATCGAGCCGGCCGTGGAAGACGTCGACTTCGAATCGACCACAGGCGAGGACCTCGAAGCGATGGGCACCGAGCTAGAAGGTCTGTCTGAGGAATACACGACGGCGATCGAAGACCTCGACTGCCCGGATCCGTCCGGCAGCGACGAGGAGGCCTTCGCCGCGATAATCGAGCTGGCCGAGCAGGACGCACCGGGCACTGTGGGCTACCTGGAGTGGGTGCAGGGCCTCGCCACCGGATTCGGCGATGCCGAGGTCTCAGGCGATTGTGAGACGGATATCTCGGCGCTCAGGGCGATCATCGAGGAGAACAGTTCGATGTCCGACCTCACCATGACCGAAGTGGTCCAAGTGGGCAGCCTGGTGGGTTCCGTCTCCACCGCATGCACGCCGGATAGGGCAGAGGAGTTCTTTGCCGAGCCGGACGTGGCGGCCTTCCTGGACAGCTAATAGGGCGAGCGGCAACCCTGAGGTTGCCGCTTGGAGGGGTTCCATCATTGCCCTGTGAAGCCGGGGAAGCTTCTAGAGGGGGGACTCAATTAGGGCTTTGAGGGACCTGAATCCAATTCTGTACACCCCGAGCCCCCTTGGACGGGCAGAACCGGACCCATTTCGAACTATACGCAGTCGCGCTAGTTCGCGAAGAATCAGGTCTCGAAGTCCTGGTGGGACCTGCTGGCTGTGGGCCCGGTCTGACCCTGATATTTGGAGCCGAGCTCGGGCGAGCCGTAGGGGAGATCGGCTTCTGTCGTCATCTGATAGAAGCTGACCTGGCCGATCTTCATCCCCGGATAGATGGCGATGGGGAGAGTGGCCACGTTGGATAATTCGAGGGTGATATGACCCTCGAAGCCAGGGTCGATGAACCCTGCGGTGGAATGGATGAGAAGGCCGAGACGGCCCAGGGACGACTTTCCCTCGAGACGGGCGACAACGTCGTTGCCCAGCTTGACTCTCTCCAGGGTCGACCCCAAGACGAATTCCCCGGGATGGAGCATGAACGGCGCTTCGTCACCCACCTCGACCAGCCTGGTGAGGTCGGACTGCGGGTCGCGGGGGTCAATCAGGCTGTAACGATGGTTGACGAACACCCGGAACCCGTCACCCACCCGCAGGTCGACCGAGGACGGCTGGACGTACGACGGCTCGTAGGGGTCGATCTGGATCAGACCCGATTCGATGGCCTCACGTATTGAGCGGTCAGAGAAGATCACGGCGGTGATGGTAGAGCGGGTGAAGGGAATCGAACCCTCGCTCAGAGCAGTTGAGCACAGCCTCGTGTTCGGGGACACGAGTTTGGCCTGGAGCGGGTGAAGGGAATCGAACCCTCGCTCCGAGCCATTGGGCACAGCCTCGTGTTCGGGGACACGGGTTTGGCCTGGAGCGGGTGAAGGGAATCGAACCCTCGCTCCGAGCTATTGGGCACAG
>JALDXP010000262.1:0-3780 GCA_032154885.1 Actinomycetota bacterium | reverse complement strand
GTCAACACCCGGTCGGTGACGGGGTGTTGACCCATGGAGGGACCTGGCTTGCGCGAGCCTCAGCGGCGAGCGGCCCGCCTGTACTGCCTGATCGAGATCGGGACGAAGATGGCCATGATGATCACGATCCAGATCAGGGTGTAGATGATCGGGTTCTGCAATGGCCAGGCGGTCGGCTCGGGAGCGCCGGCCGGAATGTTGCCGAACAATTCACGTACCGCCTGGGTCAACGACGACACCGGGTTCCATTCGGCGAAGGTCTGCAGGGGTGCAGGCAAGGTCTCGAGCGGGACGAAGGCATTGGACACGAACGTGATCGGGAAGATCACCATGAACGAGGCGTTGTTGATCACCTCGACGCTCGGCACCAGCAGCCCGACATAGGCCATCACCCAGGAGAAGGCGTATGCGAAAAGGAGCAACAGGCCAAACCCCATCGCGGCCTCGAGGAACGACGTCCGGATCGCCCATCCGACCAGCAGGCCGGTGAGGGCCATGATTGCCACCGAGAGGGCGTTGTAGACGACATCGCTGGATGTCCGTCCGACGAGGACCGCTGATCTCGCCATGGGGAGAGAGCGGAACCGGTCGATGATGCCCTTCTGCATGTCGTCGGCCAGCCCGGCGCCGGTGAAGGTCGCCCCGAATATCACGGTTTGAGCAAGGATTCCGGCGATCAGGAACTCGCGATAGACCTCGGGCGGCGCCCCGGTGGCCACGTCGATCGCACCACCGAAGACGAATGCGAACAGCAGCACGAACATGATGGGTGAGAGCAGGACGAACACGAGGATCTCGGGGACCCGCTTGATCTTGATCACATTTCGCTTGGCGACGACGGCGCCGTCACCCAATGCGGTCATCAGCTGGCTCATCGGCTGACCTCCTCGAGCTCTTCTTCCTTGGGTTTCTTCGATCTGCCGCCGTTGGACTCAACCTCTTCTTCCGCGACGTGACCGGTCAGGGTCAGGAACACATCGTCGAGTGTCGGGCGGCGCAAGCCCACGTCCTGAACCACGATCCCGCGCGCATCCAGCTCGCGTAGCGCCTGGGTGAGAACGGGGGCGCCGCCGGCTATCGGCGCGGTCAGTCCCCGGCTGTGATGATCGATCCGGATCTCGCCGACGGCGAACGCGGCCAGGACTTCCTGTGCCGGTGTCACGTGCACCAAATCGGCCACTGTGACCTCGATCCGCTCACCACCAACCTGAGTCTTGAGCTCGTCCGCGGAGCCATGAGCGATCTCCCGCCCGTGATCGATGACCACGATGTCGTCGGCGAGCTGGTCGGCTTCCTCCAGATACTGCGTGGTCAGTAGAAGGGTCGCCCCCTCCTTGACCAGGTCCCGGATTGTGTCCCACAGGTCGACGCGGCTCCTCGGGTCGAGGCCCGATGAGGGCTCGTCGAGGAACAGCACCGGCGGCTTGGCGACCAGGGCACCAGCCAGGTCGAGACGGCGGCGCATGCCGCCCGAATATGTCTTCACCGGGCGGTCGCCCGCTTCGGTGAGGTCGAAAATCTCGAGAAGCTCCCGGGCTCGTTCGCGTGACTTCCTCTTACCGAGGTGATAGAGGCGCCCGATCATGTCCAGGTTCTCGAACCCCGTCAGGTGCTCGTCGACGGCGGCGTACTGCCCGGAGAGGCCGATCAGCCGGCGCACGGCTTTGGGATCCTTCCTGACGTCGGCTCCGGCGACCATCGCCTGACCCTCGTCTGGCTCGAGCAGGGTGGACAGGATCGACACCGCTGTCGTCTTGCCGGCGCCGTTGGGCCCGAGAAGGCCAAGCACGACGCCCTCGGGGACGACGAGGTCGAGACCGGCCAGCGCGGTGACTTCCTTGTACCGCTTGACCAGGCCCGATGCCTCGATCATGTTGGTCATGGGTTTCTCCTCTTCCTGTGTCGAGATCTTCTGACAATCAGACCGGCGTCACCGCCGAAAATCATCGGTCCGGAGGACGAATTCCGGATCGGCCCTGGGGACGATTGGAACCACGCCTCGTTGTGGTGGACCTTTTCGACTCTAGGCAGTAATGCGGACAGATTCGGTCCGCAATGACGATGACTGCCTGAGCACGATAGGAGGCAACCGAATTCGGCGCCGGGGTATTTCCCGGTGCTGTTGAACCTTTGGTGACCGTCTCGTTTCGGTCAGATGGACTGGTGTTGCCCGCTAGCCCGAGCGGGCGAGGTCCGTTTGCTCGATCGGGTGGCGGGAGAAGAAGGCGGTGAGGCCCTGCGCAACAGCCTGCGGGTTCTGCACCAGCATCAGATGCCCTGCATCAGGTACGGACAAGCGCTCAGCTTGGGGAAACCAGGATTGGATCAGTTCGGCTCCTTCCACGAACCGCGAGACAGTGTTGGCGGCAAGAACGTTGAGCACGGGTTGGGTCACGCGCTCGGCTTCTGCCGGTCCGAACGACCAGCTTTGAACGGCCGGCATCTCCGCCTGGAAGAAGAGATCGGCCTCTGCGAGAGCATCGCCGAAGGCATCTGGAACCACACTGTCGAGATCCTCTCGGTATTTGTCACCACCAACGTGGCTGAGGAAGAGATCCACCGCGGCGGCCGTCTCACCCGATTTGTAGGCGGTGATGACAGGCATCAGCGCGGCTTTCACCTGCTCGGAGCTGGAAATGCCACGCGCGGCGGGCTCGAGCAAGGAAACGGAGCCGACTCGCTCCGGCGCGTCGATGGCGGCCT
This sequence comes from Actinomycetota bacterium, assembly GCA_032154885.1. Classification (GTDB taxonomy): domain Bacteria; phylum Actinomycetota; class Acidimicrobiia; order Spongiisociales; family ZC4RG35; genus JARDZU01. The sequence goes on along the minus strand of JALDXP010000262.1, from coordinate 1,077 downwards.
GGAGAGCCACCAGCGCTCCGTATGAGTGTCCGATGAGATGAGCTCTGGTCCAGCCGATGTGGTCCATGAGACGCATGCAGATCCGGGCGTCCTCGGCGACGCTGAGTGGGCGATAGCGCTCAGCGTCGGGGCGATGGAGTCGCCGTCGATAGCGCAGGGTCGAAAACCCCGATAACTCCTCGACCAGCGGTTCGTACCACGACGCGAAGGGGCTGGCATGAATGAGCACAACCTGCTCACCCGATCCTCGAACGTGATAGGTCAGCTCGATGTCGTTGAACGACAAGTGGTCCATGGTCCACCTCCACGATCTATTCCATAGACGCTGTAGTGAATTGATGGCTACTGTATCGGAATGGCTCGAGAAGTCAAGAGCCCGCGCCGCTCCTACCATTCACCCTTGCGGGCGAATCAGGCCGAGCAGACCCGGCGTAAGGTCCTCGAGTCTGCCCGCCGGCTCTTTGTGGAGAACGGGTACGCCGGCACCACCGTGGCTTCGGTGGCAAATGATGCCGGCGTCTCGCCGGAGACGATCTATCTGTCCCTCGGTGGCAAACGCGGCCTTCTCGAGGGGGTCATGGAGATCACCGGTCCGCACGACTCGGCGGAGGATGACGAGGAGTGGTGGGCGATGGTGGCGGGACTCACCAAGTCCACCGAGCGTTTGGACAAGATGGTGGAGTACAGCTGTCGGATCCTGGCCCGGACGCAGGCGATCCACGCCATCATTCGCGGTGCTTCCGACAACGAACCCTTTGCTGCCGACTTCGGGCGGCGTTTGATTGCCGAGCGTCTGGCCAATCAGACGGAGCGAATCCGGCGTTTCATCGCCGATGATCTCAGACCAGGGCTATCGATCCCAGAGGCAGGGCAGAAGTATTGCGCCCTGACCAGCCCCGAGCTCTATTACGTGCTGACAGTCGAATTGGGTTGGATCCCCGAGAAGCATCGGAAATGGGTGACCGAGCTGATGAGGGTCGATTTGCTCGGAGCCGGCTCGTAGCGGCTGCTGAAAATTTCTCACACAGGGGTATGGATTCTGTCTCAGGAGGATTGTAGGGTCGAACGTATGTTCGA
>JALDXP010000261.1:0-3797 GCA_032154885.1 Actinomycetota bacterium | reverse complement strand
AAAACGGGTTCTTGGTCCCGTCAGTCGTTGGCGATGAAGACGGACTTGTACTCGGAGTAATGCTCGAGGGCGGCCATCCCCTGTTCCCGGCCTACCCCTGATGCCTTCACGCCGCCAAAAGGTGCCTCGATGTGGACACTGGAGGAGGAGTTGATCGAGAGCATCCCGGTGTCGACTGCGCGGGCCACGCGGAGGGCGCGGCCGATATCCCGCGTCCAGATCGATCCGGAGAGCCCGTATCTCGAGTCGTTGGCCAGCTCGATGGCCTCCTCCTCCCCGTCGAACGAGCTGATCGCCACGACTGGGCCGAATATCTCCTCCTGCACGATCCGCATGTCCGATGCAGCCCCGGTGAAAACTGCCGGTGAGAGGAAGTTGCCGACGGTGCCGACCCTCTCTCCCCCACAAACGAGTTTGGCCCCCTCGTGGACTCCGATCTGGACGTAGCTCTCGACGGAGTCGCGTTGGGCCGGAGTGATCAACGGGCCCATCTCCGTGGACTCGTCCGCCGTATCTCCGACCACGAGGGAGGCTGCCCGCTTGGCGAATCGGTCCACGAACTCCTCGTGGACCTCCTCCTCCACCAGGATGCGGCTTCGGGCGCAACAGTCCTGACCAGCGTTGTCGTAGACAGCAAAGATCGAGGACTCGACGCAGGCGTCGAGGTCGGCATCGGCGAAGACGATCGAGGCCGACTTCCCGCCGAGCTCCAGCGAGACCCGCTTGATATCTGGCGCCGCCGCCGCCATGACGCCGGCCCCGACCTCGGTCGATCCGGTGAAGGAGATCTTGCCCACCATCGGGTGTCGAACCAGTGCCTCGCCCGCCTCGGAGCCCTTCCCGGTGACGACGTTGAATACCCCCGATGGCAACCCGGCCTCGATGGCGAGCTCGGCCAGCGCCAGGGCGGTGAGTGGTGTCACCTCGGCCGGCTTGACCACGATCGAGTTGCCCATCGCCAGGGCAGGCGCCGTCTTCCAGCTCAGGATGAGCATCGGGAAGTTCCACGGAGTGATGGCCGCACAGACGCCGATTGGCTCCCGGAAGGTCATGAGGGTCCCGTCGGCGTTCCCCGGGATTGTCTGGCCGTGGAATTTGTCCACCGCACCCGCGTAGTAATCGAAGGTGGTCGCCACCGCACCGATCTCGCCACGGGCGGCGGCGATCGGCTTGCCAGCGTTGGCCGATTCCAGGGCGGCAAGGCGCTCTTGGTCCCTTCTGATCAGATCGGCGATACCCCGGAGCACGTCGCGACGGCGGCGCACCGTGGCCTTGCGCCACGCTCCTTCGTCGTATCGCTCTCGGGCCACGCGGACGGCCCGATCAACGTCATCCGAGTTGGCCCGGCTGACGGTGCTGATCTCCTCGCCAGTGGCAGGATCGTGTATCGAAACCTCGCCTGCAGAGCCGGGTCTCGGCTCGCCGTCGATGAAGGGGTGATGGAGGCTCACTCGGGCGTGACGTAGGCCGCAGTGATCCCGCCGTCCACCACGAACTCGGTGCCGGTCACATAGGACGACTCGTCACTGGCCAGCCATAGCGCCGCCTTCGCCATCTCGGCGGCCTCACCGAACCGGCCCATCGGGATGTGGACCAGACGACGCTGTTTCTTCTCGTCGGTGTCGAGGAACTTCATCAGCAGCTCGGTCCGCAGCGGACCGGGGCACAGGGCGTTGACCCTTATGTTTTCCCGGGCGTGTACAACCGCCAACTCTCTGGTCATCGACAGCACCGCGCCTTTTGAAGCCGTGTAGGCAATCTGGGGTGTCGCCGCCCCGAGGAGAGCGACGAATGAGGCAGTGTTGATGATGGAGCCACCACCGGCGCGGCGGAGGGCGGGGATCCCGTACTTGCAACCCAGGAACACGCCCTTGGCGTTGATGTCCAAAGTGAGGTCCCAGATGTCTTCCTCAGTAGTCACGGCGTCGTCGTCGGCTGAATGCATGATCCCGGCATTGTTGAACATCACGTCGAGACGACCGTAGGTTCTCTCCGCAGCAGCCACCATCGCCTCGCTGTCACCGGCCAAAGCCACATCCGCCCCGTGTGACGTCGCCTCACCTCTGCCGGCGCGCACCATGTCGACCGTTTCCTCCGCGGCGACCAGGTTGACGTCGACGGCCAGCACCGAAGCGCCCTCGGCGGCAAATAGCAGGCAAGTCTCGCGGCCGATGCCGGAGCCGGCACCCGTGATCAGGGCGACCTTCCCTTCGAGACGACCGCTCATATCCGCTCGAAGTAGCGCCAGCGCTCCCAGTCGGTGACCGAGTTGTCGAAAGCCTTCTGTTCCGTCTGGAAGAAGTGTGTGTAGTGCTCCTGCACCTCTGACCCGAAGGCCTGCTTGACGAATTCGGAGGAGGCGAACAGCTCGGTGGCGTCACGCAGCGTGTAGGGAACCCGAGGAAGCTCCTGGGCCTGGTAGACGTCACCCAGGAAGATCTCCGGCGCCTCGATCTTGTTGGCTATCCCGTCCAAGCCCGAGGCCAGCACCGCGGCATAGGCGAGATACGGGTTGGCATCGGCCCCGGGAATCCGGCACTCGATGCGCAGGCTCTCGCCGTGACCGACGACCCTGAATCCGGCTGTGCGATTGTCATAGCTCCAACCGAGGCGGGTCGGTGCCCAGGAACCGTCTTGATAGCGCTTGTAAGAGTTGATGGTCGGGGCATAGAAAACCATCAGCTCGGGGACATGAGCCATCCAGCCGCCGAGGAACCATCTGAACTCGTCGGAGCCATGGACCGGGCCGAAGACCTCCTCGCCAGGAAATGCATTGCTGTCCTCCGACCACAGACTCACATGGAGATGGCAGGACGATCCGGCCTCAGACATGTCGGGCTTGGCCATGAACGTGATGGAGACGCCGGTGCTGTCAGCGATCTCTTTCATCGCCTGTTTCATGATGGTGTGCCGGTCGGCCATGTCGAGAAGCTCGGTGAAGCGGATGTTCATCTCGTGCTGACCCCGGCCCCATTCCCCCTTGGAGTTCTCGACAGGGATGCCAGACGCCGATAGGTGGCGCCGCACCTGGGCGTTGTAGAACTCCTCGCGGCTCCCCTGCAGGAGGTGGTAGTCCTCGATGTACCAACCGGCCGGGCGCATCCCGTCGTACTTCTTCTCAGCAGCTTCGCGGTATGAATCCTCGAATAAGAAGAACTCGAGCTCCGACGCTCCCTTCGCTGTGTACCCCGATTCGGCCGCCGCCTCGAGCTGACGGCGGAGGACGGTCCGAGGGGCCACGGTGACCAGATCGTCGGTGCGCGGGTCCTCGAGGTCACACAGCACAAAGGCGGTCCGGTCGAGCCAGGTGGCAACGCGAAGCGTGCTCAGATCGGGCACCATGTGGAAGTCCCCATAACCCAGGTCCCAACTGGCGTAGGTGTAGCCCGGCACCGGTTCCATCTCCATGTCGACCGTGAGCAGGTAGTCGCAGCCGTGGGTCCCGTGCTCGGATATCTCATCGAGGAAGTGGCTCGCCGTGAAACGCTTCCCGTGAACCCTCCCGTAATGATCGGTGAACGCGGTCACCACAGTGTCGACGTCTTCGGAGGCGACCAGCGCCTCCAACTCGTCGATGCTGATCAAGCCCCGCAATTCGCCCATTCGACGCGCTCCTTGCCCTCGTTCTCGGTGCCAGGAGGGTAGGCCGGCAACACCACCGGCTGTCGCTGAATGGCGAATCAAAAAACTCCCGATGCGGACGGCATGGGCAAAGCATGCATTCCTATTCTCGGTGCCCACTCACCAAGGGAGGTACGTCTATGTCGACCGAACGCAAGGTCGGCTCGGTCACCTAT
>JALDXP010000260.1:0-3802 GCA_032154885.1 Actinomycetota bacterium | reverse complement strand
TCCTTCCGCCAGGTGGGAGCTTCACAGATGATGATGGGGACACTCACGAAGGCGGCATCGAAGCCATCGCCGCCGTCGGGATCACTACCGGCTGTAACCCACCTGCCAATGACAGGTTCTGCCCCGACTCCCCGGTCACGAGAGGGCAGATGGCTGCATTCATCGCCCGCGCCCGCCAACTAGCTGCCGGCGGTGGAGACTTCTTCACCGACGACTCGGGTGACGTCTTCGAGCGCTCTATCAACAGCATCGCCGCGGCTGGGATCACGTTGGGATGCAACCCACCAGTGAACGATCGCTTCTGTCCCGATCGGCCGATGACCAGGGGCGAGATGGCAGCGATGATGGCGAGGGCATTTGCTCTCCCCGTCTCAGACGGCGATCACTTTGTCGATGACGACGGGAGCATCTTCGAGAGTGCGATCAACCGGATCGCCCTGGCCGGCATCACCGTTGGATGCAACCCTCCGGCGAACGATCGCTTCTGCCCGAACGCATTGATCACCAGGGGTCAGATGGCCACGTTTCTCACCCGTGCCCTGGGTCTTACTCCCAACCGTCCGCCACCGCGACCCGACCCGGCTCTGACAGTCATCTCTCGTGAGGGTTGGGGCGCCCAGGCGCCGCGCACCACCGAAATGACGCCACACACCATCGACCGTCTGACCATCCATCACGCCGGCTCCCAGGCCGGCGTGACCGGGCCGGGCCAGATTCGAGGTTGGCAGGACTGGCACATGAACGGACAGGGGTGGCCCGATCTCGCCTATCACATCGTGATCGGAGTCGACGGACGAATCTACGAAGGTCGTGACCCTGCATTTCGAGGCGACACGGGCACCACATATGACACGACGGGTCACCTCCTCGTCGTCGTGGAAGGCAATTTCGAGGTGGAGCAACCGACGGCGGCGCAATTGGCATCCTTGAAATCGGTGCTGGCTTGGGCCTCCGAGCGATACGACGTGGCCCCGAACACGATCTCCGGTCATGGCGATCACGCCGCCACGTTGTGCCCGGGACGGCATTTGGAGACACTCATCCATTCCGGGCAACTGGCCGCCGACGTTCAACGTCTGATCGATTCAGGTGGTGTCGATCTCGTCTGGCCATGAGAGGCTGACCACGTCTAGCAATCGATCGTGACCGGGACCGCCTCGCGGCTCTCCTTGGCGTGATAGCTGGAGCGAACGAGGGGGCCGGATTCGATGTGGGGGATACCCAGGCCCTCGCCGAACGTTTTGTACTCGGTGAACTCGTCGGGGTGGACGTAGCGGTGGATCGGGCGATGCCGGGAGGTGGGCCGCAGATATTGGCCGATGGTGATGATGTCGATGCCGACAGCGCGCATGTCGGCCAAGGCACCCAAGACCTCCTCGCGTGTCTCCCCCATCCCCACGATCAGCCCTGACTTGGTGAGCCCGTCGGGGTTCATTTGCTTGGCCCTCCAGAGAAGAGACAGCGAACGCCCATAGCTGGCCGAAGTTCTGATGTCGCGCTGCAGGCGGAGCACCGTCTCGGTGTTGTGGTTCAGCACCTCGGGCACGGCATCCATGACCGTCTGCAACGCCTCACGGTCACCCTTGAAGTCTGGGATCAAGACCTCGATCTCGGTTCCGGGCGAGCGCCGGCGGCTCTCGAGGATGGTCTGGGCAAAGATCCCGGCCCCACCATCGTCGAGGTCATCACGATTCACCGAAGTGATTACGGCGTGCTTGAGATTCATCTGGTGGATTGCCTCCGCGGCGCGAAACGGCTCGAAGATGTCGAACTCGGTCGGCTTGCCTGTGGTCACGTTGCAGAACCCACAGGCACGGGTGCACTTGTCCCCGAGGATCATCAGGGTCGCGGTCCCCATCCCCCAACACTCGTAGATGTTGGGGCAGTTGGCCTCCTCACAAACGGTGTTGAGCTGGAGCCCGCGCATCATCTTCTTCAGCTCCAGGTAATCGCCGTCGAGGCGCGCCGTCACTTTCATCCAATCCGGCCTCGCTGGCTCCCCGGGCAGCCGCCCGTTGATGAGGATCGGCTCGGCCGTCCGCTTCTCATGACTGAAGGTGCCCGCCTCGACCAGCCGATCGACCTCGAACTCAGAGCGCCGGCCCTGTCCTCGGGCGAAGGCACCAAGTTGGGTCTCCGATTCCTCATAACCGAACACTCGCTCGAAGCGAGGAATCAGAACATCAGTGGCCTCTTCGAGCGTGACCTTTCGCCCCACCAACTCCGACAGCGTCGTGACCGGGCGATCCGATATGCCACACGGGTTCATCATCCCGAAATAGGCGAGGTCGGGGTGGAGGTTGAGGGCGAACCCGTGCATCGTCACCCGACGGGCCACCCTGACCCCGATGGCGGCAACCTTCCCCTTCCCCGTCCACACACCGGTGTAGCCCGGCTCGGCCCAGGCCTCCACACCGAACGTGGCCAGGGTCTCGATCAAGGTCTGTTCTAACCGCCGAACGTAAGGGACGATCTGCTTGGGGTCGTCGAGGGTCAGGATCGGGTAGCCCACGAGCTGACCGGGCCCGTGGAAGGTGATGTCACCACCGCGATCCACGTGGTGCACCTCGACCCCGAGGCCAACCCGGTCCACCAGGAGGTTTGAGCCGTCGCCATTGCGCCCGATCGTGAACACGGGCGGGTGCTCCATGAGGAGCAGATAGTCGTCCTTGGTCCGGCCGACGACCTTGCCCTCGTGTATGGCGCGCTGCAGGTCCCACGCTTCCGTGTAGGGCAGCCGACCAAGCCAGCGGGTTCGAAGGGTCAAGCCAGCTCCTGCTCCCAATCCCATGTCTCCAGGTTCTGCTTGATGCGCTGGAGGAAGAGCACGGCCGTCGAGCCATCGAAGGCACGATGGTCCCAACTGAGCCCGAGATACCCGATGTGTCGGATGGCGATCATGTCCTGGCCCTCTGCGTCGGTGACCACCGTCGGACGCTTGGCCACCGTGTCGGTGGAGAGGATGGCGACGTTCGGAACGTTGATGATGGGGGCCGACATGAAGGATCCAAATGGGCCGGGGTTGGTGATGGTGAAAGTCGAGCCGGTCAGGTCATCGACACCGAGCTTCCCGGCCCGGGCTCGATCCGCCAGCTCTCTGATCGACCTTGCGATCCCGACCAGACGCAAGCCGTCCGCGTTGCGGACTCGAGCCACAACGAGACCCGACTGATCGAGGTCGACAGCGATGCCGAGGTCGACATTCCGATGGAAGACCGATTTCTTCTCCTCGAGGTGGAACGAACTGTTCACGACTGGGAACGCCCTGAGTGCATCGATCGTGGAACGGGCAATGAAGGGCAGATACGTGAGAGAGAAGCCCTCTGCCGCCTTGAACTGCGCTTTGTGACCCTGACGAACACGTTCCACCCGCTCGAAATCGACCTCCACCGAAGTCCACACATGGGCGGCGGTCTGGCGGGCCTTGATCATGTTCTCGGCGGTGCGCACCCTGATCCGATCGAGTTCGACCTCCTCCACTCCCTGGTCGGTCGGCGCTGCGGCCGCCGGCTGAGGAGCGGCTGGAGCCGGTTCGGGGACGGGCTCTGGAGCCTTCTCCGGCGCCGCCGGCTCGGCTGGTGCCTCTGCGGCGGCAGGGGGCCCCGATGCCAGGTACGTCTCGACGTCCTTTCGCGTGATCCTTCCCCCATCGCCGGTTCCGGTCAGTTGGGAGACGTCGACTTCGTTCTCCCTGATGAGCTTGCGAACGACGGGCGAGAGAAGATTGGGCTTCGCCTCGGTCTCATCGGGCTCGGCGAAGAAGGCATCGACGTCGGGCTCCGAAGGCTCTGGCTGCTTCTCC
>JALDXP010000259.1:0-3861 GCA_032154885.1 Actinomycetota bacterium | reverse complement strand
CGACCCGGCCCCCGGAACCAATTGTCATCCGCCCAGAACCCCCTCACCGGCAGCGGTGGTGTCGGCGATGACCTGATCGAGGGTCATGTTCCCGTCGACGACCCCTTCGAGCCCGGGGTTCATCACGCCGAGCACGTCGCCGAAACCGGGGACGAAGCCCCAGCGATGGGCATAGTCGGCTCCGGCCACGAAGGCCTCGAGATCGGGATGGGTCGATGTCCACTCCGCAGCGGCCGCTTCACGGGCCGGCATGACGGTGAAGGCCTCGGTCCAGGCCAAGGACCCCTCCTCGTTCGTCAGGGCGTCGACCAGGGCCCAAGATGCCTCAGGATTGGCGGCATCCGCTGCCACTCCGTAGCAAACGGTGAAGGCGAAGGTGCCCGGCCCGACCGGGCCACTGGGCAGCTCTGCGACCGCGAAGTTGCGGTCGGGGAAGTCAGCGGTCATGGCCGGGGGCAACCAGTTGCCCTCGATCACCATCGCCGCCTTGCCCTGTCCGAAGGCCTCCCCGGCCCAGCCGGCGTCGACTGCGGCAGGCTTGACCGCGAAGCCGTCCTGATAGAGACCGGCCACGTACTCGAGCGCCTCCCGTGACTCGGGGGTGTCGAGCGTCATTGCGGTGTTGTCCTCGTTGGTGATGGCCGCACCGTTCTGGAACATGAATGCGCCCCAACGGGCGTACTCCACCCCCATGCTCAAACCGGCCTGTGCCGTCCCGGCCGCGATCGCAGCCGCATCACCCGTGGTCAGGGTCTCGGCCGCTGCCGCCAGCTCCTCCCACGTGGTCGGCACCGCTACACCGGCGGCCTCCAGCACGTCCGGGTCGTAGATCAGACCCAGGGTGGAGAAGTCCTTCGGCGGGCAGTACCAGGTGTCGTTATACGTGAAAGCCTCCCGCAGCGACGGGAAGATGTCGTCGGGGTTGCTCACCGCACCGTCGGGCACCGGAGCCAAAGCCCCGGCATCGGCCAGATCGGGCAGACGCAAGCTGTCGACGTAGAACACGTCGGGTGGATCACCCGAGGTCAGCGCCGCCTGAAGGGCGACGTCGTACTCGGCCTGCGGCTGGAACGTGGCCATCGCCCCTGTCTCCTCAGAGAACTGGGCGACCAGGTCGTTGAGGGCCGCGTTCTCCGCGTCCGAGGACGACCAGCCCCACAGGTTGAGCTCGACTCCCTCCAACGAGGCGCCCTCTTCAGGAGCCATCGTCGTTGCTGCGCCGCCCTCGGTCGTGGCCGCCCCGGTGTCACCCGTGGTGGTCTCAGCACCGCCGGCGGTTGTCGTATCCGTGCCCCCACCGTCGCCACAGGCGGCGACGAGAGCCATCAGGAGCACCAGGACCACGAAAGTCCTGTGTCTCATACTTATCCTCCTCCGTTGTGGTCGGCCCGTGGGGCTTCTGCCTCGCGGGCCGGCTTGCCTCCACGGACTTCCCTCTCGTGCCGGGTACCCCGGTGCACGAAGGAGAAGCCCAGGGAATCCCAATGATCCGGGAGCCGGGCGATGATCTGGGGTCCGTCCTCGGTCAGATGAAGACCGCCGAAACCAACGAGTGCCGCCTGGAGCAGGCCGCCCTGGGTGGCGGCGTGGATCCCGTGCTGCGAGTTCGACATCGAGTCTTCGAGATCGATGGCGGCGGCCCGACGGAAGTAGTCATAGGCCTGGTCGGGTCGCATCGCGACCGAGGCGGCCAACGAGTGCATGGCCAAGCTGAGCGAGGAACCGTGATCGGTCCTCGGGTCGTAGTAGTCGAGGTTGGCCTCGACCAGCTCCCGTGTCTGCAGGGCGTCGAGAAGGACGAGGCCCATGATCACATCGGCCTGTTTGGTGATCTGGCTTCGCTCCAGACGCTTCTCCCCGAAGATGGCATGGAGCGGCGCCAATCGGGGCTCGAACCGGGACAGGTCGACTTCGTCGAGTTCGAAGTACCCGTCGTGCTGCTCGAAGACCCCGTCGTCACGGGGCTGGGGCTCGAGCTTCTCGGCCAGATCGAGGAATGCGCCCTCCCATCCGGGAGGTAGCCCGAGACTCGAGATCAGGTCGTCGCGTCCGGATCCATGGTCCACCGCGGCACGGAGATGCCAGGCGGCCATGGCATTGGTGAAGAAGTTGTCGTCGACCCCGACGTGGTACTCGTCGGGCCCGATCACATTGCGTAGGTGAGCTCGTCCTCCACGATCGATCTCGGCCCGGTCCTGCCAGTAGCGGGCACCGTCGAGGGTCATCTCGGCTCCCTGCTCGGCGAGGAAGGCCCGGTCGTCGGTCCATCTCACGTAGTGATCGACGGCATAGGCGACGTCGGCGACGATGTGCTCCTCGATCTCCCCGGTGCGGATCCGCACCCGCTCCCCGTCGGCGGTCTCTCCCCAATCCGGGGTCACCTCGTCACCGGTGTCGGCCGACTCCCAGGCGAAGAAGGCGCCGGCCCGCCCGTATCGTGCCGCCTTCCGCCTCGCCCCATCGAGTCCCCGAAAGCGGTAGCCGAGATGGGTCCGGGCCAGATCGGGCTGGGTCATGGTGAGATAGGGCATGGCGAAGATGTCGGTGTCCCAGAACACGTGGTGGCGATAGCCGTATCCGGAGAGGAGGCGGGCCCCCACTCCCGCCCCCTCTGAGGACCGTGGCGCGCCACCGATGAGATGGAAGGCGGCGAAACGAAGGGCCTGCTCGGCGTAGGTGTCGCCGGAGACTTCGATCTGACTCGTGTCCCAGCGCCGGGCCCATTCGGCTGCGGAGGCGGCGGCAACCTGATCGAAGCCTGCGTCGGGGATCTCATCGCCCTCGTTTGCCCGTTGGTAACTGGTGTACTTGGTGAAGCCGAGCCATTCCCCGGGCGCCAGATCGATGGTGGCGCTGAGGCGGGGATGACGTGCGTGATGGGTCACCCCGAGCGGGCCTAGGCCGCGGATCACCGATGTCGCCGTGACCGATGCCTGACGATCGTCTGACTGCGCCCGCATCCGGAGCCGGTCCGGAGCGGCCCGGGTCCATTCGACCCGGGTCCAGGGCGCCCCGTACGGTCCGGTGACCGAGCCATCGAGCCCGGTTTCGACCCCGACCTGGACGTCCTCGGTGAGAGCGGTGACCTTCACCTCCATCGCCGCCAGACCAGGGCTGGCCATCGAGAGGAGACGGCGGAACTCGGCCCGGATGACACCGGTGCCAGGTCCCCGCCACAGGACCCGCCGGGTGAGGACACCGGTTCGGAGGTCGAGAACCCGCTCGTACCCGAGCGGGATACGGTCGTCGAGACGGAAGCGCACCCCGTCAACCGTGATGGAGACACCCGTCCAGTCGGGGAGCGGGGCGAGGTAGGGCAGGTCTCCGGGCGGTGTGACAAAGAGACCGTGCATGAACGTGGCCGGGACCGAGTCCCCATAACCCTCCTCGAAGGTGCCTCTGGTGCCGAGATGCCCATTGGCGATGCTGAACAGCGACTCTTTCCACGGAACCTGCTCCGGCCAAACCCGATCCTCGGTGAAGAGCCAGGTGTCGGTCATCCCGCGGCCCCTTCGTTTTCGCGCACCAATCTCGGCTCCTGACCCGATAACGGTGCGCGAAAACCTGTGGAGGACTCCCGGATCACCAGCTCCGGCTCGACCAGGTCGGCGTGGCGGATCGGCTCGGGGTCCTCGAGGTCGTGCATGAGGAATTCGACGATGCGGCGCCCGATCTCCTCGATCGGCTGACGGACCGACGTGATGCCCGGGGTGCTGTAGATCGCAGGTGGCGAGTCGTCGAAGCCGGTGACCGCCACGTCCTGGCCGGGGCGCATCGCTCTGGCGTGGAGCTCGGCGATCACCCCAGCGGCCAGGACGTCTTGGACGGTGACGATCGCCGTTGGCGGGAGGACGGCATCGA
>JALDXP010000258.1:0-3865 GCA_032154885.1 Actinomycetota bacterium | reverse complement strand
CGTGGACGTCGCGAGCGATCCGTTCCCGCTCGGCGATGGTGGCGAGATGAGCGACTCGGCGGTTCTCAGCCTGGAGCGCGACCGCATGATGATCCCGTGACACATCATGGAACACGGCGGATCCAATAACCCAGATCATGACCACCGGGATGAAGATGAAGATCCGAAACGGCCAAGGGATCGAACTCAAGAAGAAGCCGGTCAGAGTGAGGACGGTGATCACCGACAGTCTGAGTCGGAGCGTCTTCTGAGTGGCCGACCTGGCAACGAGAGCGGCGGCGTAGATGGGCAGCGCCATGATTGCTGTCGAGTCGAAGGGTGCTGTCGCGAGCGCCAGCAGCATCAGGACAGTTGCTCCCCCGATATCCCAACCTCGTATTTCCGAGACGACGAAGGTGGGGAGGGCGACGGCCACCACTCCGATAGCGAAGACCCAATCCTCGGGACCGGAGTCGGGGGAGAAGATCGGTCCGATGAGGATGAATGCGAAGAAGACCAGGGGTGCCCAACGCGAGAAACCGGAACGCCTCGTGTCGAGGCGTCCCGAGTTCCCGAGTCTGATGGTCGTGTCGTTCACACTTCCGCGGAACGGTACGCCAACGCTGCTGCGATCGCTCCCACGATCGTTGTCCCCACGAGATAGGCAACGTGACCCCACACGGCTCCACCTTCGACCTGCGCCAGCGCTAGTTGTGCGAGGTGATATGGCGGGAGGTACACCGCGATATCTCCGAGCCACGTCGGGAGCATCTCGAGCGGGAACCAGAGGCCGGAGAGAATCACCGACGGAATCAACAGCGCGTTGAGCACCGATATGGCGGCGTTGAGGCTGAACCTCGCCCCTACCGCCAAGGAGACCAGGCTGAATGGCAAGGCTCCGAGTAGCAGCACACCGATGACACGCAGGACCTGAGGCACGTCGAGAGGTCCTGCGGTGAGACGAGCGACCAGGGTTATCCCTGCCAGCGTGACAATCGCATACGGCAGTGCTGCGGTGACTTTGGCGGACAGCGTCACGCCAAGCGGCGTACCGTCCGCTCTCTTGACGCGGAGCCAGCCTCGCTCTCTGGCGTCGGCGAGGCTGATACCCGGGTTTATCAGAACCACGGACAGCACACCAAACGCCCCGTACGTGGCCAACGACCCAGCCCCGAAGCCTCCCTCGTCGCCGAACATCGTTGCGAACAGGGCAAAGAATGCCACTGGCACCAGTACCGAGAAGAAGAGAGCGGTTGGCTCCCTGACGATTCCCAAAAGCTCGTCGCGAACCTCTGTGCGAAAGATTCTCGTGTTCATATCAGTACCTCCTCATGGTGGGTCATGGCGACGAGCACCTCTTCGAGGCTCGCCGTCGCCACGGTCAAATCGTTGGCCTCGGGGTCGAGGTCGAGCAGCGTCCTGACGACCTGCTCACTGTCGGTTGTGGTGATCACGGTGCGGCCCTCACGAAGCTCCACCGCCTCCACCGAGTCGAGCGCTCTGATCACACTCACCGGCACGTTGGTCTGGACTGAGATCCGACGGTCGGGGAGAGTCCGACGCAGCTCGTCTGGCGTGCCTTCCGCGATTACTCGTCCGCGATCAATCACAACGACCCGGTCGGCGACCGCTGCCGCCTCGTCCACGAGATGCGTCGTGATGAGCACACCGGCTCCGTTGTCGAGACGTCGCCGAATCGTGTTCCAGAACCGGCGTCGTGCCTCCACATCGAGTCCTTCGGTGGGCTCGTCCAGTACCAGCAGGACCGGATTCGCCACCAATCCCATCGCGAGCTGCAACCGCTGCTGCTGACCTCCAGAGAGCTTGGCCGCCCGCCGTTTCTCTAGGCCGGACAGACCCATCTCAGCAATGGCTCGGCTGGCGGCTTCCGGGGGACAACCCCGACGGGCGGCAGCACCACCGACGATCTCGCCGACGGTGAGTGACCGCGGAAAGCCGACCGCCTGTTGGACGACGCCGAGCCTGCGGCGAGTCTCGGCGCTCCGAGGGCTGCCACCTGCCACCTCGATGAGGTCAGCGCTGCCTTCGATCAACCCGATCACATTGCGGACGAGGGTCGTCTTGCCGGCACCATTTGGGCCGAGGAGTGCGACACACTCCCCCGACTTGACGGTCAGATCGACTCCGGCGAGAGCCGTGTGGTCACCGTATCGGTGAACCAGACCTCGTACTTCGAGCACATGTTCCATCTACTACCTCCTTGCACACCGATCATGCGGAATGACCGGTGCGACGGGTAGTGAGATCGATCACCAACTCGATGTGACAGATGTCACGGAATTGACGCCGTCAGCGGTCGAGAACGCCGTGAGTTGGTCTCGCTAGCCGATCCGCTAATGTTCAACCAGATGGTTGAGCGTTTATCAGCTCTGGATCACACATACCGCGCCCTGTCACATCCCAATCGGCGGGCGATGCTGGAGGCGCTCAAGGGTGGCCCGATGCGGGTCACCGACCTTGCCGGTCCATTTCAGCTCTCGCTGGCCGCATCCTCGAAGCACGTCAGCATGCTGGAACGAGCAGGGCTCCTGTCGAGAACCGTTGCCGGTCGTGATCACTGGTTGGCGTACGAACCCGGGCCGTTGCTCGATGCCGGCGACTGGATCGACACCTACCAACGGTTCTGGGACGGACGGCTCGACGCACTCGAGCGCCACCTGCGGAGCGACGGATGATCGAAAAGGCCGGCAAGGCCGAGGTTCGCATCGAGCGTGTGCTCCCGGCGCCAATCGAGGAGGTGTTCGCTGCGTGGACCGATCCGGCAAGGATGGCAGAGTGGCTGTCTCCCGTGGGCCATGCCGAAGCCGACGTCGACCTTCGGGTCTCGGGCCGATTCCGTGTATCGATGATCGATGACAAGACCCGGATCGAGCACACCGGCGAGTATTTGATGGTCGACCCGCCCCGCGAGCTCTCCTTCACCTGGCAGTCGCCCTACACGGGACCTGAGCCGAGCGTGGTCACGATCTCGCTGGTAGCCGAAGGCTCGGAGACGCGGATGGTGCTCATCCACCACCGGCTTCCGGAGGGCTACGGCGACGCACATGCCCAGGGGTGGGAAGCCATGATCGCCCGCTTGGCGGTCCTGTTGGACGGGAAGGCCAATCGACGCTCTTGACGAAGTGAGTTGATCCGTGCAGGTAGACGTGCTGACCGAGATCGAAATCGCCCGGCCCAGGGCCATCGTCTCCGAATACGCCTCGGACCTCGACAACACCACCGCGTGGTACGCCAACATAGAGAAGGTCGATTGGAAGAGCCCCAAGCCGTTGCGAGTCGGAACTCGAGTGGCTTTTGTTGCTCGCTTCCTCGGCAGACGGCTCGCCTACACCTACGAGGTGAGAGAGTGGGTTCCGGGGGAGCGACTCGTGATGAGCACCGCAGATGGGCCATTTCCCATGGAAACCACATACGAGTGGCGTGACACTTCATCGGGTGGCACGACCATGGTCCTGGCCAACCGTGGTGCGCCGGCCGGATTCTCCAACGTCGCCGCACCGGCGATGGCCGGAGCTATGCGTCGCGCCAACCGCAAGGACCTCGCCCGGATAAAGGCAATCCTGGAGTCTCCCGAAATCGCGCGGTGAGACCGAACACAGGAATCGGTTTCTGCCCGACGCGCCGCCTTGTCCCCCGGCCATCGGTCCGACCATAAGGTTCGTGCTCAGATGCGAGATCGGAGCAACCGACGATGAGGAGAGCTGTTGGGTGGTTGCTCTTGTTCGGGACCATGTGGTACCTGATCGGGTTGCTTTCTGGCCAGGCAGGCGACCTTGACTTGTTGCGTCTGATCTCTATCGCGCTTCTCTTCGCCGGGTCGATTGCCCTCCTCAGACCCAAGGTCAGGCCACCGCAGTAGCGGCCC
>JALDXP010000257.1:0-3880 GCA_032154885.1 Actinomycetota bacterium | reverse complement strand
GTCTCGGTGTTGGTCGTGGTTGAGGGTTCAGCTGTGGCGATCTCGTCGGCCACTTGGGTCACATCCTTGGGTTGTCATCAGCACGCGTCTCGCCAGAGTCTTGAATCGAGGTTCTGGTGAGAAGACCGCATCCCGGTTGCCGCGTCATTTCAGTTTATCGGCGTCATGCGTTACCCGAAGCCATTGGGGCCGGGATGAATCCGACCAGGCCGGACTCCTCGAGAGTTCTACCGAAATCGATGAGAGATGTCTCTGAGCCGAGCGGCCCAATGGCCTGGAGGGACACAGGTGGGGCACCGGTGCCGACGAGCGGGAGAGCGATGGCAGGGTGCAACGCGTGATTGACCAGGGCGGTGAACCAGGAGAGGACCGCGCGGTAATGCCGGTCACCGATCATGTCCTCGCCGATGATCTTGCGCATGACCGGGGTCGTGGGAGTGATGAGGAGGTCGACATGTTCGAACGCCTCGGCGAAGCGGCGTCGGATCATCGCCTGCCATGCCCTGCCCGCATCGACCCGGTCCGGGCCGGTGTCCAGACAGTCGTCCACTCTCCTCGCCACGTCGTCTCCATAGGGGAGGCCGTCTTGCCTGAATTGGCGGTGCACGTCGGCGACCTCGCCGGCGATGGCATCGATCAGCTCGGGTGCCGGGAGCACGCCGGGCATCTCGATGTCTGTGACCTGATGACCCAGGCGGGCGAGCCCTCGCACAGTCTCCTCGAATGTGCCCGCCACCTCACTGTCCATCGGGGCCCTGCTTACCCAGGGCTCGGGCACACCCAAACGGAGGTTCTCCCGGTGAGGCTCGTCGGTGGTGTCTCCGGACATGACCCGGTACGAGCGGTCTATCCCATCGACCGAGTCGGCGAGCGGCCCCACGGTGTCGACCGAGGTGGCCAGGGGAAAGACTCCCTCGAGCGGGATGCGGCCATGGGTCACCTTGAGCCCGAAGCACCCGCACAGCGCGGCGGGCACCCGCACCGAGCCACCCGTGTCCGTGCCGACGGCGATCGGAGTGATGCCCGCGGCCACGGCCGATGCCGATCCACCCGATGACCCTCCGGGCGAGGTGTCCGGGTCCCATGGATTTCGCACCGGGCCGAAATGGGGGTTCTCCGATGAGAAGCCGAAAGCGAATTCATGGAGACCGGTCCGTCCGATGACCACGGCCCCGGCGGCCTCGAGCCGGCTCACCACCGGAGAGGACCGATCGGCCTCGTGACGGTAGAACGCTGAGCCGGCAGTCGTGACCCTGCCCTCGTGATCGATCAGGTCCTTGATACCCACGGGCACACCGGTCAGTGCACCGTTGGGGAGGTCCTCACCGGCCGCACGCTCCAACGCCGCCTCGTGGTCGAGGTGCGTGAAGATGTTCAATGTCGCCTGGGCCGCGTCGGCTTTGTCCAGCGCTTCAGCGACTCGTTTCGTCGACGGGGTTCGCGTCACAAGGCGAAGCTAATGCCAACCCAGAGGCGACCTACTCGTAGGTGAGACCGCCGGTGTCGGGAACGAGAGAGATCCAGGCCTGGCCGGGGGGGACCGCGATCGTGTTGCCATCGGCATCGGTCAACGTGTACCACTCGGTCTCGGTCTCCCGTGTCCAGGTTCCCTCGACGACCTTGCCATCGGCAAACACCCATGCCTGGCCTGTGCCGACGGTGTGCGAGCTGGGCAGGCCGTTGTTCGAATACTGCTCCGAGACGAGGCCAATCAGGACAGGGAACCCGAGGCGGCCCTCGGTCTGATCCTCATCGCGGAAGTTCGACTCTGCCCCATCGGCGCTTCGTAGCCAGGTTCCTGTTGCCTGGTCCCAGGTCCAGTCGACACTGGTTCCCACGAAGTTGATGTGGACCGCGTTGGCCGGGGCAGCGTCGGCAGGCATGGGCCCGAACTCCCAGATGGGCCCGGTCGGTGGCTCGTCCTCGTATTGCCTGGCATCGGCATCGGCTCTCAGCCCGGCCGTGGTCGTGTAGAGGTTGTGCGGCGCATTGCGGAAGTCGACGCGAAATGCGGCCGGAGTCGTCTCGGTGAGGAGATTGATGCCCATCGAGGTGATCATCGACTGGACCCAACCCTGAGCCCCGGAGATGGCAAATGTCGGCGTGTTGAGGGCGGCCAGCAAGGTGGCGTCGGTGGGCCGGCCGGAACGCATCGGCCCCAGGAACTCGGCGTCCGACTGCATCCACATCGTCAGGAACCGCGTGATGCCCTCGACCCTGATCTCGAAGACCATGTCGGCGAGGTTGATCCCGGATTGGGGCCGAGCAAGCGGATGGTTGTCGATCTTCACTGCCAGAAGTCGGCGGTCGAGGAGAGCCTGATCGTCGACCGGAAGCCCATTGATCGGTGACATGGTGGAGACCAGGGTGGTCGTCGTCGCCTCTGTCGTGGTCGTGCTCGAGCTGGTGGTCGGAGCAGTCGTCGTCGAGGGCTCACTCGTGGTGGTTGTGGCACCTGTCGACGCGTTCGCGGCCATGAAGATTCCGGTGCCGACGCCGACGACGAGAACGGCTGCCGCCAGTATTGAGATGACCTTGTGGGCGCTCACCCACTGTGTGAATGTTGAGAACATGGGGCGGCAGAGTATCGCTGCCCCGTTATTAGACCACCAATGCCCCTCCGGTTATCGGCAACTCGGGCAAGGCGGCATCGGCCTGGTCGATGGAGATCGCGAATTCAATTCCTTCGGCGTTCGCCCTGAGCACGTACAGGGCATCGATGTTCACCCCCGCGTCGGCCAAGAGGCGAGTGAGTCGGGCCAGCTCGCCGGGGCGGTGGGGGAGTTGTGCGGTGAGGACCGTGCGTTCCTCGGCGTTGAGGGCCGCCTCGTCCAGTACCCGGCGTGTCGTGGCGGCGTCGTCAACGATCAATCGGACGGTCCCGTCCCCATCGTGGCCGTAAGCGGCCAACGCTTCGATGTTGACCCCGAAGGCAGCGAGGGCCTCGGTCAGCGCTGCGAGTCGGCCCGGACGATTCTCCATCTGGACCACGAACTCGGTCATGCGGTGACTCTACGCCGGTCGCGCGACTCCGTGCTCACGGGTTGGGTCCGGAGGCTCGACTCTGCCTCTGTTCGCGAGGTAGGCATGCCAGATGATCCTCGCCGCGGCTGCCCGAATCGGTCGCCAGGGGAGTGAGAGGAGCTCGAGCTCACCCCCGTCCGGTGCCGTGATCATGCCGAGTACCTCTCCGGCACCCACCTGGAGGGCTCGGTCACCCAGAGGGAATACGTCAGGGAAACGAAGCGCCGAGAGAAGATAGACATCGGCGGTCCAAGGCCCGATCCCCTTGAGGCCGAGAAGAGTGTCCCTCGCCTCGGCGAAGGGCATTTCGGCCACGGTATCGAGATCGAGGCCGCCACCGGCCACCGAGCGGCCGAGCTCGAGGAGGTATGCGGTTTTCTGCCGTGTGACCCCAATGCCGCGAAGATCCGATTCGGTGGACGCTGCGACAGTCTCGGGTGTGATCGCCCCCAGCAACCCGTGAAGTCGCCGATACATGGCCGCCCCCGATTCCAGGGAGACCTGCTGCTCCATGATCAGCCAGACCAGGGTGGCGAACCCGGCGGGCCGTGACCAGAACGGCGGCACTCCGTGCTCGTCGATGACCGCGGCGAACACCGGCTCCTCGGAGACGAGCAATTCGACAGCTTCGCGAAAAGTGGTCTCGTCGAGATGGGTGACCATCGGCCGAAGCGTTGCGATCGGCACCGGGCCGAAGTTGCGCGAGTCGGTAGCCGCCACCTCGGGATTGTCCGAGATGACCCATGCCTCGTGCGGCCCCAGTCGTCTCGCGCCATCGACCACGTCGCCGGGGATGGCGCTGACCCGCTTGACGAGCCAGAAGTCATCTCGATCAGGATGGGGGAGCGCGACGACC
>JALDXP010000256.1:0-3881 GCA_032154885.1 Actinomycetota bacterium | reverse complement strand
TGGGTTTCGTCGATCTGAGAGGCAAGGTCGGCGGAACCCACTCTCTTCATTTGGCCCGTCGCACTGGCAAGTGGGCGTGCAACACCTGCGTCGATATCAGACGCAGCCGCGGGAAGCGCAAGCAGCGCGACTCGCTGTTCTAACCACAGGAGGTATCTATGACTGACTGGATCGACTCCTACGAGATGATCCGGCCCCTCGGGGAGGGCAAGTACCTGGTGATCTGGGATCTGATCTTCGGCAAGAGGATCGCCGTCGCCACCCGAGAAGGAGTGGGCGAGCACTGGTGCTTCACCACAAGGCCGGACGCGGCGATGCTCTCGTTCCTCATGTGGCCGCTTCCCCCGTTCGGGTGGAGCCGCCACATGCTCCCCGATGGGAGCTTCGAGTACCCGGAGGGAGAGCATGACGAAGATCAGACCGCTTCCGTGTGAGGCATGCCCGTATCGACGTGACGTGCCTTCCGGGGTTTGGGCGAGACACGAGTACGAGAAGTTGCGGGCCTACGACAGGCCAACCGGGGAGCAGCCCTTCGCCACCTTTGCCTGCCACGCTTCTCCCCAGGCTGTGTGTAACGGGTGGGCGATTGTGCACAACTCTCGAGGCCACGAGTTCGAGTTGGCCGCTCTCCGCATCTTCCACCCCGGTGAGGTGGTCCCTGAGCCGGTGATCCCGCTGTTCTCCTCGGGCAACGAGGCGGCCGATTGGGGTGAGCGCGAGCTGGACGCCCCGCCCGACGAGTCGAGGACGATGGTGGCCCGGCTGATGCGGAAGCACGCCCGATTGGAGTTTGAGCGAGGGGAGTCCGGTGAGGTTGACTGAACGCCCCCGTCTCGACGCAGCGATCAGAGACGCCCAGGTCCACAACCTGCGGATCGACTGGAAGGAGTCGATGGGAACCGAGGAGGGCAAGGGCTCTTGTATCCCTATCGCCGTCTACACCGCCGCGTTCTTGAACGCTCGGGGGATAGCAGCCCGGCCCATGGAGGCAGCAGCCCGCTTCGTCGACCCGGTGATGAATCGGTCAGCTGAGATCGTCGACGCCGACGACGAAGCGGGGTGGGACGCCCGCAACGAGCCAGGCGCCCCCTTCATCGGCCACCTGGTCACGGGGATCCCCACCTTCCAGGCGGTAGCGGACTTCTCCCTGCCCTCGCAGACGTTCCAGACGCTGAGAGACGAGTTGCCCGACGTGCTGCTCGCCTTCATCCAACCCCATCAGGTCGGCTTCCGCGCTCCCCTGGGGCGCGGCTACGCCCTGTACCGGGTGTTTCCTCGACGTGACGGGTGGAAGCACCGAAATTGGCCTTACGAGGCCATCAGAACCCAAGCAAAGGAGGATGCGGAATGATGTACGCCGACAAGTACGGGCAGCCTCTGGAGATGGAGACGTGGGCTCTTCTCCACAACGACGACGAATACTGCACGATCGGTCGGACGGAGGTGGGGGAGGTGCTCGTCTCCACGGTCTGGATCGGGATGGCCGACTTCGGCCAGATGTTCGAGACGATGGTGTTCTGGATCACCACCCACCTCAATGGCGACCTCCCGATGGAGCGTTACGACACACTTCCCCAGGCCCAAGCCGGCCACGACCAGATGGTGGCGCGGATGCGGGAACAGGCCGGTGAGCGATGAGCGGGGGCGGGGCCGTGATCGGTGCGGGGTCTGCGGGAAGCCCACCCGGGACCACCCGATAAGGCCCTGCGCCCAGCTGGGGAGGGACACCATCTACGTCGGCGAGCCGGGGCGACGGGGTTCTGAGCCGAAGCCAGACACCTTGCGCCGACGGAAATATGAGAGAAAGTCCTCAAAAAAGGGCTGACTCTCAGCAACAGCGGAACCGGGGATTTCGTTTTCCGCAGCAAAGCGCGGCATAGCGTCGCGAGGCGGAGCTACGCCAAGCTCGGCATGGCCGCGTACACCACAGCGATCCATGGCGCAGCGAAGCGCGGCAAGGCCCGGCGGAGCCAGCCAACGCCCGGCGCAGCCTGGCGAGGCGAACCACAGCATGGCGCGGCTTGGCGCAGCGATCCTTACCAATGCACGGCGGGGCAAGGCGGAGCGTGGCTAAGCGCAGCAAGGCGAGGCGCTCCAAGGTGGGGCACTCCACGGTCTGGCAATGCACTGCTTGGCAGAGCGATGCAGACCAGAGCAACGCCCAGCCCGGCGAGGCTTGGCAGAGCAGGGCGGGCCTTTGCATAGCCCGGCAAGGCGAAGCGGGGCAACGCAAGGCGAAGCTGGGCAACGCGCGGCCTAGCAATGCACGGCAAACCAAAGCAACGACACACAAGGAAGGAATCACTATGGATATTGAAATCACCATCGAGGGGACCACTCCCCTCTTGATGAGCAAGTTCACCGACGAGGCCCAGCAAAAGGCATCCTCGGGACGAGGAACCACCTTTGTCGGGGACAAGGGAACGGGACGTGAGCAGGCAGAGGCGAAGATCTATCTCGACTCCAACGGACAGATCGGGATACCTCAGCCCAATCTTCTCCGGTGTCTCATCGACGCCGGGAAGTATTTCAAGCACGGACGGTCCAAGGTGACGACGCAGAAATCGTCCATCCTCCCCGGCCTGATCGATATCGAAGGGGCATTCATCCCCCTCGACCACGACGGGTGGGAGGTGGATACCCGGCCGGTTCGGATACCGGCTACCGGCGGGCGCATCTTGGCCTATCGACCCAGCTTCGAGAAGTGGGCTCTGACCTTCACAGTCAGCGTCGACACCACTGAGCTATCCGTCAAGATGTTCCGCGACATCGTTGACGCAGCAGGGAAGAAGATCGGACTCGGTGACTTCCGACCCGACAACAAGGGTCCGTTCGGCAAGTTCGTCGTGACCCGGTGGGAAGAGGTCTGATCGCGAAAACTAGGGAGCCGAGAAGCCTCCTGCCAGGGGCTATGCGGCTATACCGGGGAGGGAACGGAAGCGATCCCCCGGCTGGAGGGCCAGGGGATCGTTGTTGCTCTCACGTACCCAAGGAGGTACAGGTGAATCCTACCAATCCCAGCCCCTTCGAGGGGGTTATCACAGCCCTGGAGGGGCAGGGCAAGAAGATCAAGCGCCTCAATCCCCGAGAGGCGATGGTCCAGTGTCCCGCCCACGAGGATCGGAACCCCTCTCTCCACGTGACGGACTCGGGGGACAAGGTGTTGCTCTATTGCCACGCCGGGTGTCCCACCCGCTCCATCCTCGACGCCATTGGCCTCGAAGATGACGACTTGTTTGCCGAGAAGGGCAAGACCCGAGAGGAGGTGGATCACTACGACTATCTGGACCAGGAGGGCAAGGTCCGACTCCAGGTGGTCCGCTTCTACCCCAAGGATTTCCGGCAGCGGAGGCCAATGCCGGGAGGCCAATGGGCCTGGAATCTCCAGGGTGTCGAGCCGATCCTCTACCACCTGCCCGACGTGCTGGCCGCAGAGGACATCGTCTACTACACCGAAGGCGAGAAGGATGCTGACCGGCTCATTTCCGAGGGTGTGGTCGCCACGACTTCTCCGATGGGTGCGGGCAAGTGGCGGGACGATTACGCCCAATCTCTGATCGGGAAGCGGGTCGTCATCATTGCCGACCGTGACGAGTCGGGCTACGCCCACGCCGAGCGGGTAGCGGACAGTCTCCGAGCAGCCGGGATCACCCACAAGATCGTCCAGGCCAAGGAGGGCAAAGACGTTTCAGACCACCTCGACCGTGGTTTCACTCTCGAGCAGTTGGAGCCGGCCACCGGAGTCCCGCCCGTCACCTCTACCCGGCGCCTGCCCGGACGCCACGACGACGAGGCCGAGATAGTGATCGACAACCTCCACGTCCGAGCCATGCGCCCCTATCGGGGGAGACGCGGCTACGCCACCACCATCTACCCGACCG
>JALDXP010000255.1:0-3899 GCA_032154885.1 Actinomycetota bacterium | reverse complement strand
AAACCGCCGGCAACAACATTCAGGTACCCACGGAGGAGAACAGGGATGAAGTCGAAATCAAGACGAGCTGTCCGATTCGGGTCGCTGTTCCTGGCGGTCGTGCTGGTTCTCGCCGCCTGCGACAGTGGTGGCGAGACGACGGACACCACGACCGGAGGCACCGGGGCCGCAGGGGAGCCGGTCGAGCTCCTGGTATGGGCCTCTCGTGATTGGTATGCCCCACCAGACAACTACGACGCGTTCAACGAGCGGCATGAGGGTGAGATCCACGTGACCCTGGACGTCCAGGCAAACGACGACATCCTCCAGCAGCTCCAGCGCATGCAGGACGCCGACCAGCCGATGCCCGACCTCGTCCAGGACGACACGTTCCTGATCGAGGCCTACAACGCGGCCGGCTTGGTCATGCCTTTCGACGAGGAGATGGCGACGTGGGAGGAGGAGGACCCCGAGGAGTTCGCCAACATCCTGCCGATCGCCTGGGAGGAGAATCTGCTCGAAGGTGAGACGCTGGGCTCGTCCCTGACCGCCAACTTCGACATTCTCTACTTCAACGTACCTTGGTTCGAAGAAGCCGGGTTCGACCCGTTTACTGTCGACTCTCTCGATGGAGTCCTCGACGCATTGCGGGCAGCCCAAGCTGCCCGACCGGACGGTATCCCGCTCACGGTTCAGGCACTGCCGACCACCGGTGTCACCTTGTTCAAGACCTTCCTCAGCGCCGCGGGCGCTCCCTTCGAGGGTGCGGTCCCCGACCTGCAGTCGCCGGGTGGCATCTACACCCTGGAGTGGTTCTTGACCGCGGCCGCCGAAGGTCTCATACCCCCGGACGCGATCAGCTGGGACGAGGACCAGGCTCGAGGTGTCTTCCTGGCTCAGGACGCGGCGATGATCCTCGACGGATTCACGGTGGCCGGCGACCTCGGTGAGGAGCCAGGCTTCGATTACGAGACCGTCTGGAACGTCATTCCCGTCCCCGGTTCGCAGACCGGCGCTCAGCAGGACGGGAACCAGATCTCAAACGCCCGGACCTGGTTCCTGACCAGCGGAACAGAGCATCCTTACGAGGCGGGCCTCGCCATGCGGTATGTCAACGAGACGCTGGTCGACGCGGCGGCCAACGGCTCGGTGCCGATGCGGAACTCCAGGCACCTCGCCGACCCACGGTTGGATGAGATCTGGCCTTTCTTCTCCGACCAGCTCCGGGAGGCCTACGCCGGAAGCGACTCGGTCCCGGCCGGGCTCAACGGTGGCGATGTCGAAGCCGTGCTCGAGCAGATGTTCGGCGAGATCGTGGTCGGCACCGACAAGACCGCCCAAGAGCTGGCCGACGAATACCAGCCACAACTCGACGAGCTGTAAGCCGAACCATCAACGTATGACCTGCGTGCCCGTCCCGCCTAGTCGGGGCGGGCGCGTCGGCCGCCTCGCCAGAGGAGTGAGAGTGGAAACATGACGGCCCTCGCCGAGCGGGCCCGCCGAAAACGGGAGCCGCGTCCGTCCGACCCCAACAACAGCGTCATGCTCGGCCAGGGCAGGTCGACTCCATACCTGTTCTCTCTGCCCACGATCATCGTCGTTGCGGCGGTGCTGGCGTTCCCTGTGCTCTACGGCGTCTGGGAGAGCTTGTTCCGACCCGAGATCCTCGGCGCTCCCGAGGAGTGGGTCGGCCTGCAGAACTACGCCGAGATGTTCCAGGACGAGATGTTCTGGAGCTCCCTCATTCGGACGTTCATCTTCGTCGGGGGCTGTCTGATCGTCGGAACCACTCTCGGGCTGCTCTTCGCTTTCGCCTTGTTCCAGGTGGTCGGGCGGGCACGATTCCTGAGGTCGATCTCCCTCGGTCCGTACCTGATCTCGAACGTCGCTGCCGCCTTGATGTTCCGGATCCTGTTCAACTCCCAGTTCGGGCTGGTGAACGGCTTGCTCGGCCAGGTCGGGATCGACGGGCCGTCGTGGCTGTCTCAGCCGGTTACAGCAATGCTGGTAGTCATCTTCGCCCAGGTGTGGACCGATCTCCCTTTGACGATCCTCCTCCTCCTCGGCGGGTTGATGACGATTGACAGGTCGTACCTCGACGCGGCGCTCGTCGATGGCGCCACCGGCTGGACCCGGGCGAGATACGTCACCATGCCGCTGCTCACTCCCCAGATCGTGATCAGCACCGTCTGGCTCAGCTACTCCACGCTCACCGGTTTGGGTGTGGTCCTCGCGTTGACCGGGGGCGGACCGCTCAATGCCACCACGACCCTCGCCATGGACATGTACCTGACCGCCTTCCGGTCACTGGAATTCAATCGGGCCCTGGCCATCGCCACCTTCATCCTGGTGCTCAATGCGCTGCTCACCCTGTCCTATGTGCGGGTGTCCCGTCGCTACGAGGTCACCCTCTGATGGTGGGAACGACGGCGCGCGAGGAAGCCGGGCCGACGGTGAGAGGTTCGAACACCGCCGGCGAGTCGCGGCGGGGCAGGTGGGTACGCCGGTTGGTGCTGTCCCTACCGCTGATCGGCTTGATCCTTTGGACCGTCATCCCGTTCCTCGTCACCATCTCGGTCTCCTTCAAGACCAAAGGTGAGACGTTCGCCAACTACAACCTCATCCCGGAGAACCCGACATTCCAGGCCTATCAGCAGGTCCTGGCCGACCCGAACTTCCGGGCAGCCTTCTGGAACAGCGTCATCGTTGGATTTGGAACCGCCATGCTCACGATTTTGCTGGCCGTCCCCGCCGCCTACGCCTTCGCTCGTTTCCGTTTCCGGGGCAGGCATCTGCTTCTTCTCCTGGTCTTGCTTCCCCGGCTCGTCCCCAGCCTGGGCACCATGATCCCTCTCTACCGTCTGGCCGCGGAGACCGGGCAGCTGGACAAGCTGACCACGCTGATCTTCGTCTACACAGGGACCCTTCTTCCGTTGGCGGTGTGGCTCCTGGTCGGCTTCATTCAGCAGATCCCCCGTGACATCGAGGAGGCGGCCAGCGTCGATGGGGCAACGCTCTGGCAGCGTCTCCGTGGTGTGGTGCTTCCTCTGGCCGCCCCGGCCACCATCACCATCGCCGCTCTGGCCTTCCGGGAGGCCTGGAACGAATTCACCCTCGCCCTGGTCCTGACCTCGACGCCCGGCAAGAGAACTCTCCCCTTCGAGTTGTTCATGCTGCAGACGGGGCAGGGCATCGCCAACTTCCCTGCCGAGGCCGCCTTCGCCCTCCTCACGGTGCTGCCCTTCCTGATCATGTACAACCGAATCGAGCGGTACATGGTGGCCGGTCTCGTGTCTGGGTCTGCGAAATAGGAGAATCAATGATGAGCAGTCATCGCAGCATCGGGCTTGGAGTGGTCGGCTCCGGGCGGATGGGCACGCACCGCGCCCGCCTGGCCGCAGCCCATCCCGGGGTGGAGTACCTCCGGGTCATGGACATATCGCTCGAGGCGGCGGAGCGGCTGGCCAAGACCACCGGAGCGGACGCCTATGGGGACGACCTGTCATCGGTGATCGATGATCCCCGCGTCGATGCGGTGATCGTGTCGCTGCCCGAAGACACTCACGTCGACGCGGTGGTGGCCGCCTGCGCCTCGGGGCGGCCGGTCATGGTCGAGAAGCCCCTGGCACTGGAGATCGCGGGCGGCTCGAAGATGGTGGCGGAGGCAGCGGCGGCCGGCGTCGACCTCCGGGTCGCCTACTCCGCCCGCTTCCTGCAGAAGTACTTCGTCGGTAGGGACCACGTGCAGCGGGGAGCGATCGGCCAGGTGGTCGGTGGTTGGGCGCGGGTGTATTCGACGCGGGCCCAGGGTCTGGCCATCCTGCGCCGCAGTGTCCACGCCACACCGGTAATGGACGTCCTCACTTATCTGGTGGACCTGGTCGGCTGGTACGTCGGCGAGGACGTGGTCCCGGTGGAGG
>JALDXP010000254.1:0-3907 GCA_032154885.1 Actinomycetota bacterium | reverse complement strand
GCGTTGAACCCACGTCAGACCATCTACGAGATCGTTGCCGAGGGACTACGCATCCAGCACGGTGATGGCGTCGAGCAGGAACGAGTAGCGCAGGCACTGTCCCGGGCGGGTCTGCGCCCACCTGAGCGATTCTTTCCCTTGTATCCACATGAGGTGTCGGGCGGTCAGCGTCAACGCGTGGTGATCGCCGGCGCGATGGTCATGGAGCCACGTCTCTTGCTCGCCGACGAGCCAGTGGCCAGTCTCGACGCTTCGATCCGTGGCGAGATTCTGGCCCTGATGCGCCGTCTCGTAGACGAGACCGGATTGGCCATCCTCGTCGTCACCCACGATCTGGGTCTGGCCTGGAACATCGCCGACCGGGTCGCCGTCATGTACCTGGGTCGGATTGTCGAGACGGGGCCAACCGAGCAGATCCTTGAGAATCCCCGGCATCCCTACACCAGGGCTTTGCTGTCGGTCGTACCCGAGACGAGGGAGATGGAGCAGCAGATCCTGATTGGGGAGATACCAGATCCGGCCCGGATCCCCTCGGGATGCCGTTTTCATCCCCGCTGTCCCTTGCTTCAATCAGGGACTCTCGCTCCGGAGATCGCGGCTCGATGCCCCACCGATGACCCAGGGCCAACGCCGGTAGGCGCCCTCACCGCAGCCGCCTGTTGGGCTGTGTCTCCCCCCAGCGAAGCGTTGGGGGGAGTACCGGCGTAGCCGGGGTGGGGGGCCCGGCCTAGCGAACTCAGTCCGGAATGGGGAGCGTGAGTCGGAACACGGAGCCACCATCGTGTCGATAGTCGAGCTCACCACCCATGATCCGCGCCAGGCTCCTCGCAACAGCGAGACCCAGGCCTACCGAGTTGGGGGTGCGTCCGCCACTGTCGGCGTGGACGAAAGGCTCGAACATGGTCGTCACCCGGCTCGCCGGGATCGGGCCTCCCGAGTCCTTGATGTCGATGCTCGCACCAGTTGTGTCTGAGGTGACCAGCACCGAGATCTCATCGCCTCCATATCGGATTGCGTTGGTGATCAGGTTCCGGGCGATTTGTCGCAGACGGTTCGGATCGGCCCAGACGATGGCGTCCCCGCGCCACGTAATCCTTCGACCTGACTCTCGGCCGGTTGTCTCCACCATGTCGGCGAGGTGCTCGGCGACGGAAACCGCAGACGGGTAGAACGTCATGGTCCCGGCCTCGAGCCTGGTCACGGTCAAAAGGTCGTCGACGATGCTGGAGATATCGGCCGACTGACTTGCGATGAGACGGACGAGGGAGCGTGCCTCCTCTGGTTCGAACAGATCCCACGAGTCGGATAGCTCGCTGGCGAAGCCCAGGACCGCGGCCAGCGGTGTGCGCAACTCGTGACTGATGCTGGCCAGGAACTCACGTTTGTCGTGGTCCAACGCCTCCAACTCGGATACCCGCACCCTGGCCAATTCAGCCTCTTGGCGAGCACGCTCGACCTGGAAGCGGGTGGTGGCGAGACTGGCCCGCCGTTCCGCCTGATCCGTGTGCAGGTCTCCGTCGAGGCGGTGGTACTCCCGGTGACAGGCCAGCGCCCCGGCATAGTCGCCGAATGCCTCGAGCAGGTCGGCCCGGAGAGCAGTCGCCCTCACCAGCAACCGTTTCATGTCCAGCCTCTTGCTGCGGTCTGCTGCTTCCTCCACGAGCATTCCCGCCTCTTCGTTGCGGCCGGCGCCGATGAGCCAACCGGCGCGATCCAGGGCGAGTTCGATTGCCAACTGGTCGAGTCCCCCTGAGGTGGCCTCCGCCTCTGCGGTCACGGCCGCATCGATCGCATCGTCGATCAGGTCGGTGGCGGCGAGGACGTGGGCCCCCAGGGATCTCCCGTAGGCGACCGTATGACGCCCATCGTCTCCGAGTTTCTCGCCCCTCTCGATGATCTCAGCCGCGAGCGCTCTCACCCGGTCGATCGCCTCCGTTCGTTCGTCTTCATCGCCCATCTCGGCGAGGGCGAGGAGCTCGAATCCTTGATTGATCTTCGCCGTGCCCACCCGCAGTCGATCACCCAGCCTGAGGTACACGGACTCGGCCTCCTCGAAGAGATCGAGGGCTTCCTCGTGTCTTCCCTCATGGCTCAGAGCGATCCCGGTGAGGTTCGTCAGCAGCCCGACTCCGAGCTCGTCGTCGGCCAGCTTGAGCGGTGCCCGAGCCCTTTCCAAGTACTCGAGCGCCGTCGAGGTGTCACCGACATCTCCATACAGGTCGCCGATAGCCATCAGTGCATTGGCAACCCCGCTCATGCTCCCTTCCAGCTCGAACTGAGCACGGGCCGACAGTTGTGAGTCGAGAGCGTCGTCGAGTCGCCCCATCGAGCTCAGGGCCCAGCCCTTGTGGTGAAGAGCCCAGGCGCGAGCCGCTCCGTCTCCTACGACATCGGCGAGGTCGATGGCTGTCTCGGCCACCGCCACTGCCTCGGCAGAGTCGTACTCGTACAGGGCGGCCGACAGCTCGTTGAGAGCGGCAAGCCGCTCATCGTCGTTCTGCGCTTCCTGGACGCGCCTTCTCTTGATGGAGAGAGAGTCCATGTTCGGAAGAAATCGGTCCCAGGAGGCGGGTACTTGACCTCGACGGCCTCCTACACCATGTAGGAGCGCAGTGGATCCTTCTCCTGGAGGATGGGCCGGTCGGCAGCGAGGGCGGAGATGTCGTGCGTGGTTGCGCCGTCGAGGGCGAGATCGACGAGGATCCGGCCGAGCAAGGAGGCGAACTTGAAGGCGTGACCGGCGCCCACCACCGTGAAGATGTTGCTAGTCCCCGGCACCCTGTCGAGGACGAAATCGCGATCGGGCGTGAGCGTGTAGAGACATGTCTTTGCCAACCGGACGGGTCCGACGGCCTTTGGGAGGTGCCGGCCTGCGAAATCCATGACAGCCTCGGTGACGTCGTCACGAGGCTCGAAACTCCTGCTCTCGGGGTCGGTCACGATCTCGCATCGATCCCAGGCGATCTTGATCGCCGGTTCCCCGAATATCGGGAAACCGTAGAACGAGGGCTCGTCCATCCAGATCCAGATCGGGAATCGGGAGGGGTGGAATAACACCGGGTCGGCTGGCTCCATGTATACGACCTGTTCCAGTGTCACCTCGAGGGGGATGTCCACTCCCAGGCGCCCCAACACGGATTGGGTCCATGCCCCGGCGGCGACGATCAACGAGCCGACTCGATGGGTCTTGCCGGCGACCTCGAGCTCGACCTCGCCGTCCACCTCCCGGATGGCGCCGACGCCGGCGCCGTCGATGAGGGTCGCACCGTTCTCTCGGGCCAGGCGACGATGTGTCGCATTGGCAATCGAGGCCATTGCGATGCCGGATCGCTCTTGATAGAGGGCCGTAACGTCGTCGCCAAGGCGCCATTGGGGCCAGCGTCTCATCACCTCGGCGGCGTCGAGCTCCTCGAAGGGAACCAAGGCAGTGGTCATCGACCTCCGGTAGTCGTCGAGTCCGATCGAGGCGCCGGCCGGAGCGAGATCGAGGCCACCCGTCCTGAGGACGAGCTGCTCGCCGGAATCGACCTCTACCTGCTCCCATGCTTCGTAGGCCGCCTTGGCCAATTCGACGTAAGCGGGCGTGTGATAGGACAGCCGGATGATCCGGCTGTGGTCCTCCGATCCTCCTCGGATATGACCGAGCTCGAATTGCTCGATGCCGAGGACATCGGCCCCGAGACGACGGGACGCCCAGAAGGCGGCGGCGCTGCCGATACCGCCCAAGCCGAGGACCGCCACCCGATAGTCGGTCACATCAGCTCGTCGAGATACCGCCGGATGTCCATCGAGTAGTCCTCCATCGGGGCATAGAACCCGGTGGTGAACCGGCGAGACGACATGCCCCTCTGGACGGACTCGCAGATCTTCCAGTCCTGGAGGTTGACCATGTCCCAGAACTCGACGG
>JALDXP010000253.1:0-3916 GCA_032154885.1 Actinomycetota bacterium | reverse complement strand
CCGACGGAGCCGTGGTCGCCCGACTCGGCGGTACCGAGATGTTGGTAACCGCCACTGCAAACAAGAAAATCAGAGAGGGAGTCGATTTCTTCCCTCTCACCGTCGACTTCGAAGAGCGCATGTACTCGGTGGGCAAGATCCCCGGGTCGTTCTTCCGTCGTGAGGGTCGACCCTCCGAGCAGGCGATTCTGACCTGCCGGCTGATCGACCGACCGCTTCGGCCCTCCTTCTCCGACAACTATCGCAACGAGACCCACGTGGTGATCACGTCGCTGGCGGTGGACCAGGAGAACCCCTTCGACGTTGTCGCGTTGAACGGGGCATCAGCGGCCTTGAGCGTGAGCCCGATCCCCTTCCAGGGGCCGATCGGCGGCGTTCGCCTCGGTCTGAACAAGGGGGATTGGATCCCCTTCCCCACCCATGAAGATCTCGAAGAGTCGGTGTTCGAGTTGGTGGTCGCCGGTGGCCGCAACGCCGAGGGCGGGATCGACATCATCATGGTCGAGGCCGGCTCGACGCCCAACGGCCTACGTCTGATCGCGGCGGGCGATGCCCCGTCGGATGAGAGCACCGTCGCCCGAGGTCTCGAAGAAGCCAAGACGTACATCGGTCAGTTGATCGATCTCCAGGTCGAGTTGGCCTCCAAAGTCGAGAAGAAGGAAGTCGAATGGCCGCTCGCCATCGACTATTCCGACGAGATCTACCAGAGCGTCCGAGGGATCGCAGAGCCGAAGCTCGGCTCGGTGATCACCATCGCCGACAAGCAGGAGCGCAACACGGCCGAGGACGGGGTCCTGGAGGCGGTCGTGGCAGAGCTCGGGCTTGCCGACGACGACGACGAGGGTCGTGGCCAGGCAAAGCGCGCCTTCAAGTCGGTCCTCAAGGACCTCATGCGTAAGCGGGTGGTCGAGGACGGCATTCGCCTCGATGGGCGTGGCCCCACCGACATCCGGCCGATCAGCGCCGAGGTCGGCGTGGTGGCGAGGACTCATGGTTCCGGTCTCTTCCAACGAGGCGAGACCCAGGTTCTCAATCTGACCACGCTCGGGATGATGAAGATGGAGCAGATGCTGGACACCCTCGCCCTCGAGGATTCCAAGCGCTACATGCACCACTACAACTTCCCACCATTCTCCACTGGTGAGGCCGGGTTCATGCGTGGCCCGAAGCGTCGTGAGATAGGTCATGGGGCACTCGCCGAAAAGGCAGTCCTCCCTGTCATCCCCACCGAGGAAGAATTCCCCTACGCCCTCAGGCTCGTCTCCGAGGTCCTGTCCTCGAACGGGTCCACTTCCATGGCGTCGGTGTGTGCGTCGTCCCTCTCGCTGATGGACGCCGCAGTGCCGATCCTGGCGCCGGTCGGCGGTATCGCCATGGGGCTCATTCACCGTGACGGCAAGTACGTCACCCTCACCGACATCCTCGGTGCGGAAGACGCCCTCGGTGACATGGACTTCAAGGTGGCCGGAACCAGGGACGTGATCACGGCCTTGCAGCTCGACACCAAGCTCGAAGGCCTTCCTTCCGAGGTGCTGACGGAGGCACTCGATCAGGCCAAGGTCGCCCGCTTGTTCATCCTGGACAGGATGGCAGAAGCCATTGCCGAGCCTCGTACGGAGATGAACGAATTCGCTCCTCGTATCGAGTCCATCGAGATCCCCAAGGACAAGATCGGTGAAGTCATCGGTCCCAAGGGCGCAGTGATTCGCGAGCTCGAGGAAGTGACCGGCGCCGCCATCGAGATCGAAGAGACCGATGGCAAAGGCATCGTGAGGATCGCCTCCAACGACGGTTCGGCTCTGGCCGCAGCCAAGGAGAAGGTGATGCAGATCGCCTTCCCGCCTGAGGTGGAGTTGGGTACCGAGTACGACGGCAAGGTGGTCAACATCACCAAGTTCGGCGCATTCGTCAACATCCTCCCGGGGCGTGACGGGCTGCTTCACATCTCCCGTCTCGACGGATCGAAGCGGGTGGAACGAGTCGAGGACTATCTGGTCGACGGCCAGGAGCTGAAGGTCAGGGTCCGCGAGATCGATCGAGGCAAGGTCAGCCTCGAGCTCGTCGAGGCCCTGGAGGGGGCAACCCTTCCCGAGCCCGAGGCTCCTCGTGAGAATGGCGGCGATCGTGGCGGACGCGATCGTGATCGTGACCGTGGCGGACGAGGCCGGGACCGCGGCGGCGACCGTGGCGGGCGTGATCGTGACCGTGGGAGTCGGGATCGTGATCCCAGCCCCAGCAGCGTCGAGACCGCCCAGCCGGTGCCGGCTGAGTCGGGTGCAGAGCGGCGTCGTGCCGCTCAGAGCTTCGACGAGGTCTTCGAGGAGATCAGCGAGCGCTGAGTCGCGCTAGCTCATTAGTGCAAAAGGGACGGGCGTTGCCCGTCCCTTTTGGTTCTGGTTTGTCCGGCTGGACATCATAAAATCATCCCCACCAAGGTTGGCCAGGGGAGGCAGGAATTGGCTGTTGAGACGCGAGGCATCGTGCAGATGCGGGGTGAGAGCACTCCCGGTGTCGAGGTCGAGGTGCTCGCCGACGGAGTTCGGATCAGCCTGCTTCACCGGGATGAGCTGATCGGGGATTGGGAGATTGGTGACATAGGCATCCAGTCTCTTCACGACGGGTTCGCCATCCGGGCCGAAGGGGAGGAATTCGTGCTCAAGACCGACGACGATGTCGGCCTGGCCCGTGAGATCGGGATCGTCGCCGCCTCGCCCCGTCTGGCTCGCAAAGTGGCCGCCTCGCAGAATCAGGAGGTCCCGTCGACGCCAGACGCCGAGCCGATGGTGATCAAGTCAAACCTCGGAGCCATCGCATTCGCGCTCGGTGGGGTGATGGCCCTTGCCGGGGGTGTGCTCCTCCGCGACGATCCGACGCTGGCGGCCGCCCAATCCGATGCCGGCCAGGGATTGGGTTCGGGAGGCAACTTCTGGTTCGCGTTCGTCCTCGGTGGCCTCCTCATGGTGGGCTCCGCCCTCGCCATCGCCCAAAAGACGAAATGGTCCCGGATGGCGGCCATCATCGCTGTATCGGCCCTCGTGGTCGTGTTCGGGCTGGCCGCTCGCAGCGTCGCACCCGATGCCGACCACTTGCTCGCGTATGGCTTCATCGCCGGGGGAGTCGTGGTCGGGATCGCCGTCATCGCCGCGGGATCGTTCGCAGAGCCCGACTAACCGGGACCGACCGGTAGCTTCCGACTCGTGCCGGAGCTGCCCGACATCGTGGTCTATCTGGAGGCACTGGAACGGCGCGTGCTCGGAGAGGTGGTGCGCGGGGTGCGGATTTCCTCCCCGTCGGTGTTACGCACCTACGACCCCCCCTACGACGCCCCCGTGGGGCTCGAGGTGAAGACACTGCAACGTGTCGGGAAAC
Source organism: Actinomycetota bacterium (assembly GCA_032154885.1). GTDB lineage: Bacteria > Actinomycetota > Acidimicrobiia > Spongiisociales > ZC4RG35 > JARDZU01. The sequence continues at coordinate 547 of JALDXP010000253.1, read as the reverse complement.
GAATCGTGTTCGGGCTGGAGGACGATCTCTATCTCGTCATTCATCTGATGGTGGCGGGCCGTCTCCGCTGGGAGCCGCCGAAGAAGTCGATCCCGAAGAAGGTAGGCCTGGCCGCAATCGACTTCGACCCGGGCAGCCTGATCCTCACGGAGCAGGGAACCCACAAACGGGCCGGGATCTGGTTGAGCCGCGGATTCGATGGCGTGGCCGAGCTCGATCGAGGTGGGGTCGAACCGCTGGACGCCGATGCCGGGGAGTTCGGCGCCGCTCTCAAGAAGGAAAACCGGACCTTGAAGCGGGCCCTGACCGATCCCCGCATCTTCTCGGGCATCGGCAACTCCTATTCGGACGAGATCCTCTGGCAGGCCCGGATGTCACCTGTGAAGCGGACCTCCCAGCTGACCGACGATGAGGTCGAGCAGTTACGGCAGGCAGTGGTCGAGTCGCTGACCGAATGGACCGAGCGGCTCCGCGACGAGGTGGGCGAGGATTGGCCGACCAAGGTGACCGCCTTCCGTGACGACATGGCGGTGCACGGCAAGTTCGG
>JALDXP010000252.1:0-3925 GCA_032154885.1 Actinomycetota bacterium | reverse complement strand
TGATCGTCGAGCACGGGATCAGCCGTTTTGGGACCTGCAGCGCCAGCAACTGTCGTGATGTGTTCGTGGACACCACTCGCAATCGGTCGCGGGTGCACTGCTGCCATAACTGTTCCACCCGAGAGGCGGTGGCGGCGTACCGGAAGCGTCAAGCGACGCTCTGACGCTCCACCCCTTCCAACAACCTCTGGCTCAGCCCTAGATTGCGCGGATGGCCACCGCCGTCACGCCACGCTCGAGCCGCCCGATCTGGTGGTGGCTCCACGACATCGTGGTCGGGCTGCTCTCAGGTTTCGGGGTGGGCACCGTGGCGGGCCTGTTCCTCAACCGGTTGGTAGAGAACAATGTCGTAGTGCCGGTATGCGCCATCCTCGGCGCCGCCGCCGGGATCTACGTCCTGATTCAGAATCATCGCGATTCCCGTCGGTTCCTCAGCGGGATCGTCGTAGTCAGCTGGCTCCTGCTGGTCCTCTCCGCCGGGTTCCTCGGTTTGTTCATCTGGGCGATTCTCAATTTCGAGTAGGGATCAAACGTCGGCTGGGCCCGTGAGAGCGTAGGCAACTGCAGCCTCGAGGCTCATCGCCCGCCCCTCGCGGTATGGGATGGCCGCCTCGCCAGTCAGCGCCTCCATGGTTTCGTAGTCGAGCGCTTCGATCCGGTTCATCTCATTGAGCACGATCTCGGTCCCTGAAGAGATGCGGAGACCGTGAAACGCCCCAGCCAGCCGATGAGCACGGTCTCGGTCTCCGAGGACGAGTGCAAGCCCGGCACACGCGGCGAGGAGCAACACCACGCCGCTGACGTCGTGATGTGCGGAGAACAGCTCGAGCCCACGCGAGAGGTAATTCCAGGCCTGGTCATAGTCACCGATCTGACGGCTCAAATGTCCGACCTCGAAGTCTCCCCAGCCCATCCCGAACTCGTTCCCCGCCGCCTCGTAGTACTCGATGCTCTTCTTCATGTGGGCAATGGCCCCGAGGGCATCGTCATCGACGTAAGCGGTGAAGTTGCCTCGCCCCCACTCGACATCCCCGAGACCCCCGACGTCACCTAGCTCCCGGTAGATAGCTTCCGCCTCATCGAGGGCCTCCCTGGCAGCGTTCGCGTCTTGGACGAACACCGTGGCGAGCGAGACGTTGTACAGGGCGTTGGCGAGCTCCTTGGGGTCACCGAGATTCCTATGCATTCGAACCGTCTCCCGATAGACCTCTAAAGCCTGTTCGAGGTCGGACTGCCACCACAAGATGCCGCCCAGGGCCTCGAGGGCCTTGGCCCTATGCCTTGCGTCACCGCCCTCGAGTGCCAGAACCTCATCGAGCCTCCGACGTGCCTCGTGAAGATGACCCCTCGCCTGCCACAGTCGCCAAGCGGCGGAGGAAAGACGGAAGGCGAGATCCGCCTCGCCTGACTCGACGGCCCAGTCGAGCGCGGCTCGAAGGTTGTCCTGATCCTGCTCGAGGACATCGAGCCACATCCGGCGATCCCTGCCCAGCAACTCCGGGGCGACAGTCTCGACATAGGCGGCATAAGTCTCCAGATGCCGCCGGGCGATCGCCGCAGCCTCGCCCGACTCGGTCAGTCGCTCCGAGGCGAACTCCTGGATCACATGGAGCATCCGGAAGCGCAGTCTTCCTTCGACGTCGACCCTTCGGATGAGGCTCTGCTCGACGAGCGTGGACAGCGAGTCGATCACTTCCTCTCCAAGCTCCTCGGTCGGCCCGCACACCGCCTCGACCTCTTCCAGCCGAGCACCGGCGCTGAAAACGGCGAACCGAGCAAAGAGTTTCCGCTGCGGCTCGGCGAGCAACTCGTAACTCCACGCAATAGCGCTCTCGATGGTTCGTTGCCGGGCCGGGAGGTCGACTGACCCCGAGCTCAGCATGCGGGCGCTCAAACGCGACAGGATCTGGTCGACAGGAAGCAGGCGGAGCCTCGAGGCCACCAGCTCTATGGCAAGAGGCAGGCCATCGAGACGGCCGACCAGCTCGGCGACCGCCGGCGCGATTTCGACCGTCAGCCTGAAATCCGGGCGCACCGCCATCGCTCGATCGGTGAAGAGACGGATTGCCTCAGACTGCATCAGCTTGTCGAGATCCGCACCTGGATCGACGCCCGAGAGACCGAGAGGGGGCACCGGGAGCTCCTGCTCCCCGCTGATCCGAAGCGGTGCCCGTGACGTGACCAACACCTTGGTACGTGGCGAGGCTCGCAACAGCTCGGCGACCAGCGGGGCCCCGTCGAGCAGCTGCTCGAAGTTATCCAGGATCAGCAGGATGCCCTTGTCGGCCAGTTGGCTGTTGAGGCGAACAGCCGGTGGCTCCTCCCGGGTCGAGACCTGAATGCCCAACGTTTCCAGGATGCGCGATGGAATGACCTCTACATCGTTGATCGGGGCGAGATCGACGAAGAACACCCCATCGGGAAAGCCATCCGCCACCTCTGCTGCCACTTGGAGTGAGAGCCGGGTCTTGCCGGTCCCTCCGGGCCCGGTGAAGGTCAGCATCCGGGTCGCGCCGAGCAACCGCACCGCCTCGGCCAGTTCCCGGTCCCGACCCACGAAGCTGGTGAGCAGCTTGGGAAGGTTGTTCGGGATGGCATCCAGGGTGCGTAGCAGAGGAAACTCCGACTGCAGCCCCGGCGAAACGACCTGCAGGATTGCCTCTGGCTCTGCGAGGTCCTTGAGCCGATGCTTGCCGAGGTCGCGTAGCGAAACACCTTCCGGAAGACTCCGCTCCACCAGCACGGCTGTTGGCTCTGACAGCACCACCTGACCACCGTGAGCCGAATCGGCGATCCGGGCAGCCCGATGTACGTCTAGACCGACGTAGTCGGAGGCACCGAGGGCACCAATCCCGGTGTGCAGCCCCATGCGGGACCTGACGACGCCATCGGCCGGCCAAGGATGATCCATCAGGGCGTGCTGAGCCTGCACCGATGCCTGGAGCGCATCGACCGCAGCGGCGAACACGGCAAAAAAGGAATCTCCCTCGGTCTTGACGACGACCCCGCTATTCCCGGTAATGGCCTTCTCGATAAGACGATTGTGTGACTCGAGGACCGGGACCCAGTCATCACCCAGCGACTGAACCAACCTCGTCGAGCCCTCGATATCGGTGAAGAGGAAGGTCACCGTGCCCGTCGGAAGGGATTGACGAGTGGATGGAGACACCATCCGGGACGTTAGTTCGCCGATACCCCCTGCCCTACCCGATACCGGGTATGACCTTGTCGCCGTATGCCTCCAGCGTGCCCTCCATGTCGTCGTGCATGAGGTAGATCCCGAAATGGCCGACACCCAGCGACTTCAGGAGATCCAACTTCTCGATGTGGGCGTCCACCGGTCCTGTCACACAGAATCGATCGACGATGTCGTCGGGCACGAATTCCGTAGAGGGGTTACCCGACTTGCCGTGATGGTCGTAGTCGTAGGACTCCCGGGCCCTTATGTAGTCAGAGAGAACCTGCGGCACCTTGTCTCGATCTTCGCCATAGCGGTTCACCATGTCGACTACGTGATTCCCGACCATGCCCCCGAACCAGCGAAGCTGGTCTCTTTGGTGCGCGACGTTCTCGCCGACATACGCCGGCGCGACCACGCAGATCTCGACGTCGTGTGGGTCGCGTCCGGCCGACTCGGCGGCTGATCGCACGGCGGCCACCGTCCATTCGAGGATCTGCGGGTCGGCGAGTTGGAGGATGTATCCGTCGGCGTGCTCCCCCGCCGTGGCCAGCGCCCTGGGGCCATAACCGGCGACCCAGATCGGGAGATCCCAGCCTTCAGTGATCCATGGGATCCGCAGTTGCTTGCCGTTGTAGTCCACTTCCTCTCCGGCGACGAGGGCCTTGATCACCTCCATCGACTCGACCATGGTCTGCAGGGTCTTCGGCTGACGCCCGATGTAACGAAGGGCCGAGTCCCCCCGGC
>JALDXP010000251.1:0-3941 GCA_032154885.1 Actinomycetota bacterium | reverse complement strand
TCGCCTTCGAATGAGGCGAATACATCTGTGATCGATGTCTCCTGGATCTGGTCATCACGCTCTGTCACGGGCCGCTGCTCCCCGATTCGCCGCGGCGCAGAGCTTCTCTCACCTCGATCACCAGCTCGAAGTATCTCGGGTCCTCTCGGGTGTCCAGATCACGCTGCGGAGGGAGGTCGACCACGATCTCGTCGCTGATCCGGCCCGGTCGGGGCGACATCACCACGACCCTCGTCGAGAGGAACACCGCCTCGGGAATGGAGTGGGTGACGAAGACGACACTGGTCCCGGTCTCCCCCCATACCCGGAGCACCTCCTGCTGCATCGCTTCTCGAGTCATTTCGTCTAGGGCGCCGAAGGGCTCGTCCATGAGAAGCAGTGCCGGCCGGAAAGCCAGCGCCCTGGCGATCGCCACTCTTTGCTGCATGCCCCCGGATAGTTGCCAGGGGTGGTGGTCGGCGAATCCCCCGAGCTGGACCAGGTCGAGCATCTCCCGGGCTCGGGTCGGCCGCTCGGCGTCCGGGAAGTCCATGATCTCGAGGGGCAGCTCGACGTTCTTTTGGACGCTGCGCCAGTCGAGCAATGTCGCCGACTGAAAGACGATGCCGTAGTCACGATCGAGACGGGCTTGTCCCGGCTCTTTCCCGTTGACCACCAGCGTTCCGGTGGTCGGGCTGACCAAGTCGCCGATCAGCCGGAGGAGGGTCGATTTGCCACAACCCGACGGACCGATCAGAGAGACGAAGTCCCCACCGGCGATCTCGAGATCGATGCCTCGAAGCGCCTCCGTTTCCGCGTCACCGGTGCCGAAGACCTTGCCCACGCCTCGTGCCTCCACCACAGTCGCGCTCACCCGGCCAACCTCCGATTGGCACCGATCCAGCGGTGCTCGAGCGCAGTGATGAGGCCGACGAAGGCGATGCCAGCCAACCCGGCGATCAACACCGCGGCAAAAAGCTTCTCGGGCGCGGCGGTGAATTGTTGGGAGAACTGGAGCAGGTCTCGCCCCAGCCCGCCGCGCAGGCCGGCGGGGAGCTCACCGACGATCGCCCCGATGACGCTGGCTGCCGCCGAGACCTTGAGGGCAGTGAATATGTATGGCATCGCTGCCGGGACCTGGAGCTTCCAGAGGACGTCGCTGGGAGTGCTGGCATAGGACTTCATCAACTCCATGGACGTTGGGTGTGGCGAGCGCAATCCACGCAATGTGTTGATGGCCACCGGGAAGAATGTGAGATACGCGGCGATGAGCGAGACGCTCAACCATTGGGGCAGGTTCGCACGCCCACCCCACACCACCACCATTGGGGCGATGGCGATGATGGGAACGGTCTGGGAGGCCACGACGTAGGGCATGAACGCCCGCTCCGAAATGGTCGACCTGACGAAAAGCACGCCGAGCCCAAATCCCACGGCGCCGCCGATGAGAAACCCGACAAACGCCTCACGCAGCGTCATCAGAGCTGCCCTGAGCTCGACGAAGATGAAAGGCGGCCCGTTTCGTTGTGCCGGCTGAAACAGCGCCAGGAAGATGTCCCAGGTGTGGGGCATGGTGCGGTCGTCGGGCCGCACCGGGTTCTCCCAGCCCATCGCGGTCCAGATCAGCTTGTAACCCTCCCAGAGCAAGACGAAAACGACGATGACAGCCAGGATCGAGATACCGGCTCGGGCAACCCGTCGATTCGCTCCTCCCATGGCGGCGAGACTCTAACGAGGGGCGGCGTCTTGCCTCCTGTCAGTGTCCCACCGAGCGAGGCTCGTCGTTCGGGTCGGGAAACCCCGTGCGCGGGACCTCGACGGCCCGAGTCCGGTCGAGCCGGTTCGCCGTTGGTACGAAGAGGAGGGCGAACACAGCCAGGGCGAGACCGGCATAGATCAGGGTCCGCTGGACCCCGAAGATCCCGGCCAGGACCGGGGCTATGGCGAGGGGCAACAGATGGCCCACCTCGGAATGGACCTGGGTGACACCGGTGATCCTTCCCATGAGGGATTCGGGGCTGTTGAGTTGGATGAGGGTGCGCAGCAGCGGCGCCATGACCCCGATGATCAGGCCCCAGAACACACCGGCCACCACCACCACCCGAAGCTGATCGGTCCCGACGTAGGCGAGCACCCCAACGGAGTTGAGGGCAACGATCAGGACCAGCGAACGGGCCGTGCGGTATCTCGCCGGAAGACGGGATGCGATCCAGGTGCCGGCCACCAGTCCGAGACCGAAGATGGAGTTGACCCAGCCCAACGTCGCCGGCTCTACCTCGAGGATGTCCCGGTAGAACAGAGGCTCCAACGCGCTGAACGTGCCGAACAGGACCCATATCGAAGAACCAATCAAGATGTAGAAGCGCAGCCGATGGTGGCTGTACGCATAGGTAAAGCCCTCGCGTAGCTCCCGCAGACCCTCTTTCTCCTTCTCCTCCCGGGCCATCTTCCGCACCGAGACGGGGATCACGATCAAGGCCGCAATCGCCGAGGTGATGGCATCGAGGACAAAGATGCCATCGATTCCAACAGTGCTGGCGATGATCGCGCCGAGGGCCGGACCCAGCACGAAGGCGGCCCACGCCGCGCCCTCGATATATCCGTTGATACGGGCCAGACGATCGGGGTCGTCGGTCAGGAATGGCCCAAATGAGGAGATCGCGGTGAACACGGGGGTCCCCACGAGACCGAGCATGAACGTCGCAACAACCAATGCAGGAAGTGTGTCGGCGAAGACCATCCCCAACGCCACCGGGATGAACACGATCTCGGCAGCAATCAGAACACGTCGTGGGTCGAATCGATCCACGAGGACCCCAGCCACAGCAGAGCCGATGAGGGAGGCGACGCCGAGCGCAGCCATGACGGCAGCCACGCCCGCAGCCGTGGCGTCCAACTCAAAGGCTGCCTTGCCCCAGATGCCGACGAAGAAGGCTGCTTCTCCCCCGCTGCGGGATATGAAGCGCGCCAGAACCACCCGTCTGACATCGCGATCTGCCCACATGAGAACGGACGGTACCTGGGGCCTGTGTCCGGCCTTCCTTGATTTCTGGGTAGTGAGCTAGCTACCTGCAGTGAACGAGATCAGCTCGATTCGGCCGCTGCCACCCTGGACCGTGGTCTCGAGCACCACACCCACCCCTGGGGCGTAGGACTTCTCCTCAACCACGTCCGGTTCCAGCGGCGTCCATTCTTCGATTACGACGAGATCATCGAATGCCCCAAACGCCACCTGCCCGCTCACACCAGTTTCGACCACTTCTGCCATGTCCTCGGCCTCGCCGGGGTAGTACTCCTGGCGATAGCTGTCGCCCGCAATCGGGTCCGCTTCCATTGCGATACCGGGCAGCGCCCCGTCGACGCCGGCTTCCCAGGCGCCGGCTGTCGACACGAGCTCGCCGTCCTCGTACTCGGCCGTTTCCTCGCCGAAATACCAGACGTTGCCTTCTTGATCCTGGGCGTACCAGTCGTAAGTGTCTTCCACCAGCTCCCCATCGACCGTCACCGTGTCCCGTACGACCGTAGTGGTGACTCCCATGACGATTCTTTGGTCTTCGGTGACGACCACTTCGATTCGCTCGACCTCGTCCCCACCTACCGACTCGTAGACCCACTTGCTGCCGGGAGACCATGGAAGTAGATCGTTGTCGATCTCCGTCACGAAATCCGCCGGATCGATCGTGACCGAATAGTCGCCCCCGTCTCCCGGGTCGATCGGATCGGCCGTGGCTCCTGCACAGCTCGCCAGAAAGATCAGAACAAGGAGCGGTGTTATCAGCGCCATGTCGCCACAATATATCAACACACGATATAGTTCAAGTCGATATAGTCAAGGCAAATGGCCCTCCCTACCTCTCATTTCCACATCTTGTTCGCACTCGCCGAGGAGGACCGCCACGGCTATTCGATCATGAAGGAAACCGACGAGCTGACGCATGGAGACGTCCGTCTCGGGCCGGGAG
>JALDXP010000250.1:0-3963 GCA_032154885.1 Actinomycetota bacterium | reverse complement strand
CCGCCATCGACGTCATCCGGGCTGGTGTGAGACTGGTACGCCGCCTTGGCTATCGACGCCCAGTCGACGCTCTTGTCCGGTGAGCCGGCCACATGTGCGCCGCCGTCGGCGAACACCATGTCCTCGGCCGATGCTTCAAGGAGATGTGCGGCGATCTTGGCCGCCTTCGCCTTGACCACCTTGGTCGCCTCGAACGTGGCGGCCCCGTCCACGGCGATGGAGCGGCTTCCGAACGTGCCGATGCCCATGGGATGCTCCCGGGTGTCGCCGTGCAGGACCCTTATGTCCTCCACGGGGATTCCGAGGCCATCGCCGACGATCTGAGCCCAGGTCGTCTCGTGACCTTGCCCGGTGGGCCCGGTTCCGATGACCACGGTGACTGTCGCATCCGGATTGACTCGGACCAGCCCCGAGCCGTTGAACGATGCCGGGAGCCCGTAATTGGTCCAGGAGAACCCGATATCGGCCAATACGGCCGGCCCGAACCCGCAGACTTCGACGTAAGAGCCCACTCCGACTCCGACGAGTCGGCCCTCGGCACGGGCTTCTTCCTGTCTCTTCCTCATGCCTGCGTAGTCGGCCTGAGCGATCAACTTGTCAACCGCTGCCTCGTAGTTGCCGGAGTCGAGGGCGAATCCGCAACCCATAACAGCTGGAAACTCGTCCGGCTGCCAGAAATTCTTCTTCCGAACCTCGAGCGGGTCCATGCCGATCTCGTGCGCGAAGGCGTCGATGATCCGTTCCAGGTAATAGATCGCTTCTGGCCGGCCGGCGCCCCGATAGGCGTCGGTGGTCATTGTGTTGGTGACCACGCATGCCACCGTCCACGAGACGGGCATCTTGTACTGACCCGACCCGATCCAAAGTCCCAGCAGCGGGATCGCCACTGTGAAGTTCTGGGTATAGGCACCCATGTCGGCGAGCGCGTCCAGCTTGTACCCGAGGAATTCGCCGTCCTTGGTGCCGACCAGCGTGGCGGTGCCGACCCAGCCCCGACCGTGGATAGTCGACCCGGACGCCTCGCGGCGGGTCTCGGTCCACTTCACGGGGCGTCCCAGCTCCTTGGCTGCGAACGCGGCCAGGATCTCGTCGTTGTAGACGTTCAGCTTGGAGCCGAACCCGCCTCCCACCTCGGGGGCGATCACTCGCACCGCCGTGGTCTTCATCCCGAAGGTCGTAGCGATCGCCCCTCCGAGGGCGTGCGGGACCTGGGTCGAGCTGAAGACGGTGAACTGCTCGTAACCCTTGTTGTACTCCGCCATGACGGAGCGGGGCTCGATGGCGACGGGAATAAGGCGCTGGTTGACCATCTCCAGGCTGACGACGACCGCATCTTCCCGTTCCATCGCGGCGTCGACCTGGGGCGTCTGGTCCTCGAGACCAAGCGCCTCCCAATAGCCGTGATAGGTCCAGGTATGAATGACGTTCGAGTCCAGCTCGTCATGGACTTTCACCTCATCCGACGCAGCCTTCTTGAGGTCGATCACAGGGGGGAGGACGTCGTAGTCGACCTCGACGGCTTCGGCGGCATCCTGCGCCTGATACCGATCTTCGGCGAGGACCATCGCCACCGCCTCACCGACATGGTTGACCTCACCGGCGGCGAGTAGCGGGCGGAGCTTACCGATCGGCACCTGCGCCACCAGCGGGCCGAGATGGGCCACGTCATCGTGGGTAAAGACGGCGACCACGCCGGGCATCGCCTTGGCTGCCGATGTGTCGAGAGAAGTGATCTTCGCTCGGGCCACCGGCGATCTGACGAAGGCGACCTGAAGCATTCCGGTCCGGGTGAGATCGTCCACGTAGTCCCCGTAGCCCTGGATCAACGCCGGGTCCTCTCGTCTGCGGACGGCCCCGCCCATGACACTCGTAGTCGCCATCAGTGAGCCTCCTCCCAATCTGGAGCCGCCGGCTCCTCACCCCGCATCTTGGCCCCGGCGTATTCCACGGCGCGGACGATGTTGTGATAACCGGTGCAGCGACAAAGGTTCCCCTCTATCCCGTGCCGGATCTCGTCTTCGGACGGGTTTGCGTTCTCGGCGAGAAGCGCGGCTGCGGACATGATCATCCCGGGGGTGCAGTACCCGCACTGGAGACCATGACGCTCCCAGAAACCCTCCTGAACCGGATGAAGCTCGCCGTTGTTGGCGAGCCCCTCGATGGTCATGACTTCGGCCCCATCGGCCTGAACGGCAAACATGGTGCATGACTTCACCGCTTTGCCGTCGAGATGGACCGTACAGGCGCCGCAGTAGCCAGTCTCGCAACCGACGTGCGTCCCGGTCAGGTTGAGGTCCTCACGGATGAAATGAACCAGAAGTGTTCTTGGCTCGACCTCCCCTGACACCGATCGTCCGTTGACGGTCATGGACACATTCATGGAGGCCCCTTTCGGTCGCCGACGCCGGAACGGGGCGAAACATATCAAACGGTGTGGGCGCGTGAGGGCCAGAACGCGTCAGCGATTTGGGGTGGTCAGGCCTCGTAACGGTTTGGGAACGCAGGCGAGGTATCACATATCGTGGATTCAAGGTTCGGAACTGTCGCCACATCGAAGGAAGGGCTGAACGCGAGGAATGAATGATGGATAACCAAGCCGCACCCCGGTGGGTTTTGATCGTCTGGGTGGCGATGGCGGTGGGGTTGGTGGTCGGCCTCGGTCTGTGGATCGTGCACGGGATCCTGCAAGGGGTGCCGGGCCCGGTCGTCGCCGGCGTATATCTCGACGGTGCGGGCGACGCGGCGGTCGTCGCGGTTTACATGGTGTCTGCGACAGCATTGGCGACGGTGTCGGCGGTCATGGTGTCCCGGGTTCCCTGGAACCGCATCGGGTGGATCCTGGGTGCCGTGGCGGTATGGATGGTCGCCACGTTCGACCTCATCATGGTGCTCTACTTTCTCCACTCCCCAGGGGATCCTCAAACGGACCTGGCCAATTGGTTGGGGACCTGGACCTTCGTTCTCTTCGTTCCCACCGGTCTGGTGCTCATGGTCTTTCCGAGCGGGTCTCTCCCGTCGCGACGGTGGTGGATCTTGCCCTGGCTGGCGATCCTTGGCACAGCGGGCTGGGCTGGATTGGAGGCCACCGGTCCCAGGATCGGCCTCGAGAATGAACTGCCCAACCCATATGCCAACGATGCGCTCGAAGCCATCGCCGAGGTTGTAGTGATACTCCTGCTTCCCGCTCTGATCGGCACGGTTGGATCGCTGTTGGTGCGCTATCGCCACTCGTCGCCGGAGGCACGTCTTCAGATCAAATGGGTTGCCCTCGGCGGGGTGCTCCAGGTCGCCGTCATCCTCTTCACCTGGGCGGTGGACCTCCTCAGTCCCTCTGACTTCCCGGTGCAGGCGGTTCTGATCGGGATGTTGTCGACGCTCATAGTCCCGATCGCCTTGGGCATGGCCATCCTCAGGTTCCGGCTCTACGAAATCGACCGTTTGGTGAGCCGCACGGTTTCCTACGCCACCCTCGGTGCCCTCCTGGCGGGCGCCTTCTACATCGGGGTGATCGGCATCCAGGCCCTATTCGGTGCCTCGAACGACCTTGCCGTCGCGGGCACGACCCTTGCCGTCGCTGCCCTGTTCGACCCACTTCGACGGCGGCTTCAACACCTGATGGACAGGAGGTTCAATCGACGCAAGTTCGATGCCGAACAGGTCGCCGAGTCGTTCTCATTCAGGATGAGCTCGACCACCGACACCGACGAGCTTGCTTCTGATCTCACTGCGACGCTCGAGAGGACGCTGGCACCGTCCACCATCGGAATCTGGATCCGGCATTGAGGTATCGATTTCGTTGCACGGGCCTATAGGCGGTACTTCTCCAGGCACCAAGTAAGTGCCCGGTTGATTTCGGATGTGGGGAGCTGGGGGTAGATCCTGAACCCCATCCGATGGACCATACAGACGGCCTTGACCGGTACCCTCCGAATTGCCGGGCCCGTAGCTCAATCCGGTCAGAGC
>JALDXP010000249.1:0-3971 GCA_032154885.1 Actinomycetota bacterium | reverse complement strand
GTCGAGGCATCAGACGTGACTTCGGCGCTCGGCGGCGCCCCGGGTCGTCTCGCAGGCGTGGACGAGCTGCTCGCCGGCTCCGACGTGGTCACACTTCATTCCCCGCCTCCGGCTGATGGGTACCTGCTCGGCGCGGCCGAGCTGCGGTCGATGAGGGAGGGCTCGGTTCTCGTGAACACCGCCCGTGGATCGCTCATCGACACGGGAGCCCTGATATCGGCACTCGGGGACAACCGGCCTGGCTTTGCCGCATTGGACGTGTTCGAGCACGAGCCACCCGATGTGTCCGTCTTCGAGCCTGTCTGGGAACGGGTGATACTCACGCCACATATGTCCTGGTACACCGAGGAGAGCGAGCTCGCTCTCCGACGCCAGGCCGCGGCGGAAGCCCGCCGGATACTCGACTCGGAGCCGCCGGTGCACGCTGTGGTGAGTCCGGCAGCAGCGGAGATCGGTTGAGCATGTCGGGGAGATCGATATACGAGCTCGCGTCACCGGACGTGGCCGAGTTGATCAGCCGCCAGGGCATGGTGGTGATGCCGTTCGGGAGCATCGAGCAGCATGGGCCGCACCTGCCCTGTGGCACCGACACCATGGCTGCCGAGCTCGTCGTCAACGAGCTCGCCGAACGCCTCGATGCCATCATCGTGCCCGCCGGCCCATACGGCGTGACCCCGATCCATGCCGGGCATCCCGGCACGATCTCGCTGCGGAGGGATGTCTTCGAGGCGTACCTGGCCAACCTGTGCCAGGAGATGGTGGCGATGGGCGCCAGGACCTTCGTCTTCGTCAACTGGCACGAGGGAAACATCGCCTCGCTCGATGCCGTGGCCACCGACGTCCAGAGCAGTGAGGATGTCTTGTTCGTCACGGCGCACGCCTGTTACACGGCGCAGCGCATCTACTCGCCCGCAGGTGGAGAGCTCACCCATGGTGGCGGGATAGAGACCCTGGCGGTCCTGGCTCACGATCCCGATCTGTTCCATTCGGGTCGAGTGACGGAGCCGACCCGGCCGGAGGGCGCCGAGGAATTGGACGCAATGCGTCGCTCCCGGGAGGTGTACGGCTACATCACAGACGTGACTGAGCTCGCTGATGACGGCTGGTATGGGAACCCCGGATGGGCCGGCGAAGAGCGCGCCGGGCAGTTCGCCGCCACGGTGGCCGACGAGATCGCCACCATGGTGGAGTCCATCCTGAAGCTGCGGAGACATGGGTCGTGACCGTCGTCGGTCCGGACGAGCTCGATTTTCGCGACTTTCCCGGGAGGTCCACCGCCGACCCTTTCAGGGTGGCGGGCCAGGGTGCTTCAACCGTGCGCCAGGTTGTCATAGAGCACGTGCCCACCAGATCACCACATCTCCACCCGCATAGCGAGGAGATCGTCTACGTCGTGGCGGGGCGCGGCCGGGTCTGGCTGGACGGTGTGATGCACCCTGTGGGCCCGGGGTCCTGGTACCGCATTCCCGCAGGGACGCCGCACGCAACCATGGCCGATCCGGGTGAGCGGATGTCCCTCGTGTGCTTCTTCCCCCACGATGATTTCGCCAGCAACATCGAGGAGCTCGACCTTCTCCTCGAGACCGACAAGGAGGGGACCGATGAGTGACCGGGTCAAACTCGCCTCTATAGGGTTGGGCCGCTGGGCCAGGGTGTTGGCCAGAGGGGCGCAACGAGGCACGGTGATCGAACTGGCGAGCTGCTTCTCGCGCTCACCCGAGAGTCGCACCGCGTTTCAGGAGGAGTTCGGGGTTCCCCGGGCGGCATCCTCCCTCGACGAGCTCCTTTCCGACCCGGAGATCGAGGGAGTGCTGGTCACGACCCCGAACGACACGCACAAGAGCGTCATCCTCGAGAGTCTCGACGCCGGCAAGGCCGTCTACACCGACAAGCCGATAGCTCACACGATGGAGGACGCCGGTGAGATAGCCAGAGCGGCGGCCAAATCCGGCAAAGCATTCGCAGTAGGTCACAGCGCTCGCCGGCTCGGGGGGCATCGGGCCATGAAGCAGTGGATAGAGACCGGCAAGATCGGCCGGGTGTCGCTGGCTGAGGCCAACTTCTCGAACGAGCGGGGTCTGGAGCTGACCACCGATACTTGGCGCTGGTTCGCCGACAAGAGCCCGGGCGGGGCGATGATCCAGCTGGGCGTCCACCACGCCGACAATCTCCAATATCTACTTGGCCCGGTCGCTTCGGTGTCGAGCCATGCGCGGAAGCTGTACACCAAGTCGGAGGTGCCGGACGCGATCATGTCGATCCTCGAGTTCGAGTCTGGCCCTCTCGGGTATCTCGGCACAGGCTGGGCCTCGCCGGGGGTCTATCAGCTGCGCCTGCAGGGCACGGAGGCGAATCTCTTCTACGACCTCGACTTCAACAACTGGGACGAGTCCCATCTCGTGGACTCGAAGAGCACCCTGGTCAGTCAGGCATACCGGGAGTCGACCCGGCCTTCCGTCGATATGCCCCACACCGACATGTTCCGGGAGCAGCTCGACGAGTTCGCCCTCGCCATAAGAGGCGAAGCGGAGATCGAGGTGGGTGCCCTCGAAGCGATCAGAGCCCTCGCGGTGGTTCATGCCGCTCTCGAGTCGTCGAGGCTGAAGGGCGAGGCTGTGCCGGTGTCGCCGATGGTGGAGAGAGCAGGGGCTCTCCCGTGAGAGTCGATCCCGCCACGACCCGCACCATTCACCACCCGGACCCGCTCGTCCAGGAGGTCCTCGATATCTGGGCCGCTCGCTTTCTCCACGGGATAGCCCTCGGCGACCTGACCGGCACCGTCGACAGAATCGGCACCTGGTCCGACTGGGGACCCGAATGGATGAGGACCGCCCGCGTGCACGAAGAGATGGGCGAGCAGGCCTGGGAGGAGGGGCGCCGCATATCCGCAGTGTCATCGTTCCTGAGCGCGGCGGGTTGTTATCACCTGTCCTACTTCCTCTCGGTCGACGACGAAGAGGCCCACGCTCACGGTCTGGCCAAAATGCTCGAGTGTCATGACCGTGTCCTCCCGTTCATGCAACCGCCGGTCGAGAAGATCAGCATCCCGTTCCCTGAAGCCGACCTCGCCGGGCTGCTCTCAGTCCCGACGGGTGACGCTCCTGCCCCGCTCGTTATCTTCCTTCCCGGTCTCGACTCGACCAAGGAGCAGCGTCATGGGGGTCGGGGAACCCTCCTCCGCCGCGGCATGGCCGTACTCAGCCTCGACGGCCCCGGGCAAGGCGAGATCAGCACCAAGCTCCCTATACGCCACGACTACGAGGCAGCGGTGTCCGCGGCCATCGACTACTTGGAGGCACGGGAAGAAATCGACGCGACGAGGATCGGTCTGATCGGGGCCAGTCTCGGCGGCTACTACGCGTGCAGGGCGGCAGCCTTCGAGCCCCGGGTCACGGCGGCCGTCGCCAACTGCGGCCCGTACAACTGGATCGACTGCTGGGACGAGCTGCCCGGAGTCACCAGGGGGGCGTTCCGCAAGTACTCGT
Source organism: Actinomycetota bacterium (assembly GCA_032154885.1). Classification (GTDB taxonomy): domain Bacteria; phylum Actinomycetota; class Acidimicrobiia; order Spongiisociales; family ZC4RG35; genus JARDZU01. The sequence continues at coordinate 486 of JALDXP010000249.1, read as the reverse complement.
GGTCCAGCTCAGACGAGGAGGCCAGGGAGAAGGCGAAGGCCCTCGATCTCACCGGTGTCGCCGAGAGGATCAAGCAGCCCCTGGTGGTGGTGCATGGGATGCTCGACCCCCTCATAGGAGTCGATCATGCCCGGCGTATCGCCGAGGAAGCTCCCAACGCAACCTTGATCACAGTCGACGACGCCACCCATGGTGTCAGCAATCTGAGCTACAAGTTCGCGCCGTGGGTAGACGACTGGATGGCGACCCAGCTCGGCGGCACGATCGTCTGATGACCGGCGCCTTCTCCGCACGTCGCTCACCGATCGCGCTGCACAGGCGTTGAGCTCGGAAGGACATGATGCAGCGCAGACGATGGACGGTCGGGGGCTGAGTGACCTCGCTGCACAGCGTTGACCTCGGAGCGACGAAATGCAGCGCGGACCCGGCGCTAGACCACGATCAGCTCGTGGGGGAACTTCGTCACCTTCTCGTGACCACCCTCGG
>JALDXP010000248.1:0-3980 GCA_032154885.1 Actinomycetota bacterium | reverse complement strand
CGGCAACACCAACTGGGAGGATGCGCTGCGGGCCGCCCGCTATTTCATGGAGAGGCCCAGCCTCGAATCTCCGCATCTGGTGATGTTCATCACCGATGGCGACCCGACCGAAGCCATCGATTGGCAACAAGTTCCCTACCTCAAGGACAGCCCAATCATGGCTCTCAACGAATACGAGCTGAAGATCCCGCTCGCGGGGGATGCAGAGACCAATGGCGCCGACTCCACCTTCGGAAAGGATCGGGCAGTCCCCAACGCAAATGGGGTCAAGTTCCAGGGCTCGCACATGTTCGCCGTCGGAGTCGGCGCTGCGCTGCAGAACCAGGGCTCCAGGCAGCGCCTCATCGATGTGTCCGGTCCCGACATCTACAACGGTGGCTCCGACGTACTCAACATAAGCACCGACGATCTGGCTCTGGTGGCCAACTTCAACGATCTGGCCAACGCTCTTCGTGAGGCCGCCTTCGGGCTGTGTGCGCCTTCGGTCACCATTCGAAAGACGGCTGACGACACCCCGGATCCTGGCCCTGATGACTCCTTCCCGGTGGCCAATTGGGACATCACCGCGGCTGTGACAGCGCCCGGTGGGATAACCGACTGGGTGGTGCCACCTTTGAGCGGGCCGAATCAACCGACAACCGTCACCCAAGACACCGACGGCGCTGGATTCGCAACCTTCGAATGGACTCCGGGTCAGGCAGGAACAGCCCGGGTGGTGATCACGGAACAGGATCCGGGGCCTTCGGGCTATGAATTGGACCCAGCCTCCTCGGCGTGCACCTATATCACTGCAAACTCGACCGTACCGCAGCCAGTGCCGAGGTTCGTCCTGCAGCCGCTGGGATACGCCTTCGATGTCCCGAATGAGTCGATCGTCACCTGTGATCTGGTGAACAGGGCTCCACCGAATCCGGCCATCGACATCGAGAAGCACACTCTGACCCAGGATGCCGACTTGGTTGGTGACGCGGTATTCGTCCCGGCCGGAGATGAGGTGATCTGGGAATACGTCGTCACGAATACCGGCAACGTCACCCTGAACGATGTGGCGGTGACCGACGACCAAACGGGCGCAGTCACCACCTGTCCTAACGACACTCTCGCCCCGCAAGACTCAATGATCTGTGTGGTCACCGGCACTGCTGTCGACACGACGGGACTCCCCGACGGCGTCTATGCCAACCTGGGCTCGGTGTCCGGAGAGGACTTCGAGGGCACGGTGGTCACCGACGAGGATCCTTCGCACTACGAGGCGGCGACGTCCGGAGTGAGGATCATCAAGCAGATCATCACGCCGACCGCGTTGGGCGGGGCTCCCGACCCGGCCAATACCTTCGATGCCAACACACTCGACAGTGCTCCGATGGTTGCCGTGGGTGAAGACATCCAGTACACGTTCGAAGTCTCAAACGTCGGCACCGCCGACATCACCTCGTACGTGGTGACCGACCCGGTGCTGGGCGCAATCACCTGCCCCGGTGGGGCCGACGGCATCCTGGCCGGCGGCGCAAGTGAGTTCTGCACACCCGTCGACGACGTCTCGGTGGCCGGTTCGGTCCCCAACCTCGCTTTGGTCGCGGCCGAGAGTGACAGCGGTCCCAGCATCGACACCGATCCCGCCGCCTATTTCGGAGCCGAGCCAGGAATCGACGTCGAGAAGCTGACCAACCTCGTCGACGCCGACACACCGGCCGAGGCACCTGAGATCCCGGCGGGTGAAGAGGTCGTGTGGATCTATCGAATTGAGAACACCGGCAACATCACCATGGGCTACAGCATCGAGGATGATCAGCAGGGCATTCCGGCCTGCAATCGCGCGGCACTCGGCCCCGGAGCGGTGGCCTTCTGCACCATCGCCGGGACGGCTGAGCCGACGGTGGGGCTACCCGACGGCGTCTATGCCAACACGGCGACCGTGTCGTCGACGGCAGAGGTGCACACCATCCTCGGCGGTGCACCGCTGACCCAGGCCGTCGGCGATGCCGACCCATCCCACTACCGGGGAATGGCGCCCGATATCGACATCGAGAAGGCGACCAACGGTGAGGACGCCGACGTGCCGACAGGCCCCTTCCTCGTCCCGGGCGCTCCGGTCACCTGGGACTATGTCGTCACCAATACCGGCAACCTCACACTGGACCAGGTGGTGGTCCTCGACCCATCGTTGGGCACAGAGGTTTGCTCTGAGACCGCGGTCGCCCCTGGTGCGCAGTTCACCTGCCAGGCCACCGGAACGGCCGTCGAGGGCCAATACATCAACAGCGGGATCGCCATTGGCGCCACGCTCAACCCACAGATCGTCGTCGACTTCGATCCCTCTCACTATCTCGGGGCATCGGGCACCATCAACCTGGAGAAGCACACCAACGGTTTCGACGCCGACACGGTCGAGGAGAGCCCATACCTCGACGTAGGCGAGGATGTGACCTGGTCCTACATCGTCCGGAACGAGGGCAACTCGACCATGAGCGATATCGCTGTCGTCGACGACCAGCTCGGTGCCATCACCTGTCCGTCGGACGCGCTAGCCGTAGCTGAGGAGATGACTTGCACCGCGACGGGCACCGCCGAGCAGGGCCTCTACGAGAACACCGCCACTGTGACCGGGGTCGACGCTGCCGGCGCCTCCCACACCGACACCGACCCGTCGCACTATCGCGGCGTGGTGCCCGGAATCATCGTGGAGAAGCTCACCAACGGTCAGGACGCCGATGAGCCGCCAGGGGTCCAAATTGGTCAGGAGGACGAGGTCGTTTGGACCTATGCAGTAACCACAGGGGGCCATCCAACGGGAGACATCACGGTCATCGATGACGACCTCTCCGTCCAGCCGGTATACGTCAGCGGCGACACCAATGAGAACGGGATCCTCGAGCTCGGAGAGGTTTGGATCTATCAGGCCACCGGGAGCGCCACGGAAGCTCAATACACCAATACGGCAACGGTCGGCGGTAACGACATCATCGATGAGGCCCCCGTGTCGGACACAGACCCGTCCAGCTACCAGGCGGTGATCTCGGTCACTGGCGACGATTTCTCGATGGCCCCCTACGCCGTCGGGGTCATCCTGCTCGGGCTCGGTCTCCTTGTCGCCCTGCGGATGAGACGGCGAGAGAACTGACCGGGCGAGTCCCTGGTGCGGTACTGGCTTCGCGTCCTGGCCTGGTCCTTCATCTCGATCGGTGTCCTCACCCTCGGCTATCTCGCCTGGCTGTTCTGGGGGACCGACCAGCAGAACGCCGCGATGCAGGACGAGGCATCGTTCCAGCTCGAGGAGACACTCGAACGGCCGACGCCTGAGCCCGAGCAGGTCGATACGGAAAGTGGAGTCATCGGGTACTTCCCCGAGGATGCCGTAGGGGTGGGGGAGCCATTCGGTTACATGACGATCCCATCGATCCAAATGGCCGATGTGGCCATCTTCGAGGGAGTCGACCGCGAGACCCTGCAGAGTGGCCCAGGTCATGTCCGGGCTTCCCCCCTGCCGGGCCAGCCGGGCAATGCAGTGATGTCAGGACACCGGACCACGTACGGCCGGCCCTTCTTCAACTTCGATCTGCTCGAGGAGGGAGACGAAATCGAGGTGGAGACGGCGATCGGGACACACCTCTACGCCATTCGCGACGTGCAGGTGGTGGAGCCCACCGATGTGTGGGTGGCCGATCCGCGTCCGGGAGGCTGGCTCACCCTGACGACGTGCAACCCCAAGTTCTCGGCGAGAGAGCGTTTGGTGGTGTTTGCCGAGATGGTTGACGGGCCCAATCTCGACTACGTCGAGTACACCGAGGCGGCGAACCTGTCCCGATAGCGGCTAGCGAGGTGCCCGGGGAAGGACGGTGCTCTAGGGGCTACGGAGTCGTTGGATTGCCTCCACGGCAAGAAGCCAGCGGTCCCTGAACACCTCTGATGGCCAGCCGCCTTGGTGGCTCAGGGTTTGGGGGTGTCTATGTCGGGGAGTTGATCTCCGACAGATAGGCCTC
>JALDXP010000247.1:0-3981 GCA_032154885.1 Actinomycetota bacterium | reverse complement strand
CCCCCCCCCGCCAAAATGAAGGTGTGGCCCAGAAGAACCAGCTCAAGAGCACCGCCGTTGCAATGGGGGCGGTCGGGCTGGTCGTCATCGGCATGGGTCTGGCGATGCTGCTGTTCGACGACGGAGGTCGCGGCAACAACGTGGGCGGGCTTTTGATCAGGGTCGGAGCGGTCCTTGGAGCCGTGGCCCTGGTGCTGCCCAACATCCGGAAGCCGTCACTATCCACGCTGATCGTCGCCGGCCTTGGGCTGGTGCTGGTCCTCGCTCGTCCTGCTCTGGTTTGGGCGGCACTTATCGGATGGGCACTCTGGGTCCTGCTCGGTCGTCAGCGAAGCAGGTCGAGCAGCGACTCGTAGGCCCAATCCAGGTCAGAGACGCGAACAGACTCACCAGGCCTGTGGGCGAGCGATGGTTCGCCCGGGCCGAAATTCACGGCCGGGACACCGGCAGAGGACAGTTGTGCCACATCCGTCCAACCTTGCTTTGCCCGCAACGGCGACCCTGTGTTCTCGATCAGCGCCTGGAAAAGCGGGTGATCGGTGTCGACCGACCCTGCCGGAGCGAGGTCGGTCACTTCGACCCGGTCGGCGAGGGCGCACACCTCGCGGATCCGGGCCACCGCCGCGTCATGGGACCGATCCGGGGCGAATCTGTAGTTGATGTTCAGCACGAACTCGCCGGGGATGACATTCCGGGCCACACCACCATGCGCCTCGGTCACGGACATGACCTCGAGGAACTCGAGGCTGTTCACGACGTGCGGCTCTGGTTCCAGTGCCCCGATGGAGGCGAGGAATTCGCCCGACTTCGAGATTGCGTTCTCCCCCAGCCAGGGCCGGGCCGAATGCGCCGGCCGGCCAGTGAAGACGACACGGGCGTTGATCACGCCCTGACACCCGGCTTCGATCGCCCGATCGGTCGGCTCCAGCACCACGGCTGCCGACGATTTGGTCAGCCACTCCGCTTCGTCGAGAACACGACTCAGCTGATTGCCGGGCAGGGGCCCTTCCTCCCCGGCGTAGAAGACGCAGGTCACCTTCCCCGGGCCGAGGGCCTCGACGAGATGGATCATCACTGCGAGCCCGCCCTTCATGTCTGTCGCTCCGAGCCCGTGGAGCCGGTCTCCTTCGAGCGTCGCCCCGACCTCGCCTTGATTCGGCACGGTGTCGAGATGCCCGACCAGCATCACAGTCGCGTCTCCCGGCTCTCCGACCACCAGAGAATCGGCGATCGCCCGCTGTGGCATCCGGTCGAGTCGCTCGGCAATTGCGTCACGAAGACCGGCCTCATCGCCGGTGACTGAAGGGATGTCGACCAGCCAGGCGGCCGTCTCGACCAGATCGGTCAAAGCTGGACGTCCAGCTCGCGGAGGAAGTCGTTGAGGGCGGTCTTCTCGTCGGTAGCCGCCGTTCGCTTGCCGATGATCAGGGCACAAGTGAGGTCGTAGGTGCCGCTGGGAAACTCCTTGGGCCTGGTGCCTGGGACGACGACCGCCCCAGCCGGGACCTGCCCACGTAATTCCACTGGCTCGGGGCCGGTCACGTCGATGATCGGGGTGGACGCGGTCAGCACGGTGTTGGCGCCCAACACGGCCTTCTCGCCGACGATCGTCCCTTCGACAACGATCGATCGGCTGCCAACGAAGGCGCCGTCCTCGACGATCACCGGGCGGGCACCCGGCGGCTCCAGGACACCGCCGATCCCGACGCCACCGGAGAGGTGGACGTCCCGTCCGATCTGGGCGCAGGAGCCCACGGTGGCCCATGTGTCCACCATCGTGCCTGAGCCCACGTAAGCACCGATGTTGACGAAACCCGGCATGATGATGACCCCCGGCTCGCAAAAGGCCCCGTAACGCACTGTCCCCGGCGGCACCACCCGGATCCCTTGGTCGGCCAGGCCGGTCTTCAACGGGATCTTGTCGTGGTACTCAAATGGCCCGACCTCGAAGGTGTCCATCTCCCGAAGGCGGAAGTAGAGGAGGATCGCCTCCTTGACCCACTCGTTGACGACCCAATCCCCGTCGACCTTCTCCGCAACCCTCACCTCACCCCGGTCCAGGCCGGCGATCGTCCTCTCCACCTCTTCGCGGGCGGACTCGGCGTCGACCTCGCCGGAGAAGGCGGCACGTATGGTGTCTTGGTCGGCCAATGGGCTCCCTAGGTCAGTCTGGCGGCAGGGTAATTGCCCCCGCTCACGGCTACGGTCGAGCCGATGCCCTATCGACTTCTCTATATCGGGCTCGGCTTGCTCGCCGTGGCAGCCATCGCATTCGGGATCGCCCTCAACAGGAGCGGCGACGAGCTGGTGCTGCCCGAGGAGATCGAGGCTCTCTCTCCCAACCCGGGGGATCTGGTCCCCCCGCAAACAAGTGTCGAAGTCGATTTGCCTGTCGCCTACCGGGCCGACATCTACATCGACGACTGGCTGGTCACCGATGTCGTTTTCGTCGAGGGCACGGGTGTCTACCGATGGTCGCCTTCGCCCCAGAACCCGTCGATCACCGAATGGGTTCCCGGCGAGCACACAGTGCGGGTCGTGTGGGACACGATCAGCGGCCTCCCCGACCCGGGAGAGTACGAATGGTCCTTCCGGGTCGGGTGAGTCTCACGGAGCTCGTCAAATGTCGGCGCCCCGAGATGGCCGTTGTGGGGTCATGAGACGGCCTGGGGCGGGTCGCTCCGCCGATACGCAACCAAAGCCAACGCATAGGAGACCACGAGGATCCCTGCCGCCCAGGCCAAAGCCTCCCAGAAGCGAGGACCGGGGGTTCCATCGGTGAGCAGTGAGCGAATCGTGTCCACTATCGGAGTAAGCGGCTGATTCTCTGCGAAGCTCTGGAGCCACGGCGCCATCGAGGCGGTCGGCACGAACGAAGGGCTGATGAAGATCAGCAGGAACAGTATGTAGCTGAATGCTCCTGCGCCCTCCACCGACTTGGCGAGCAGTCCAAAGAACATGGCCAGCCAGGTGGTGGCCAATATGAACAGGAGCACGAGACCTGCGGCCAGCATCCAGGCAGCGGCGTTGGGAACCGGGCGAAACCCGATGAAGAACGCCACCACGACCACCAGGACGCAGGAGAGCGCGTTCGACACCGTCGATGACAGAGCTTGTCCGCTCAGCACCGACGACGGGCTGACCGGCATCGTCCGGAAGCGGCTGATGATCCCCTTCTGCATGTCCGTGGCAAGCCGAAAGGCGGCATAGGCGATCCCGCTGATCACCGTCATGATGACCACACCCGGCGTCAGGAAATCGATGTAGTCCACCGAGGTCTGCGCTCCGAGGGCGCCGCCGAACACGTATACGAAGAGCAACATGAGCGCGATTGGCATCAGGACAACGGTGATGATCGTGTCCATGCTGCGTGTCGTGTGACGAAGGCTTCGCTTGGCCATCGTCCAGGTGTCAGTGAGAGTTCGCATGAGTTTCCTCCTTGTCTTCTCCGAGGATCTGGAAGAAGACGTCATCGAGAGTCGGCTCCTTCGCAATGAATCTGGTGGGTTCCAGGCCAGCGTTGTTGAGTCGGATGAACATGTCGGCCATGTCCGCCACCGAGCCATCGCTGGCGACGACCAGCTTCGAATCCACCCGGCTCAGCTCATGCCCGTTTGCCAGCGCCTGCTGAGCTGCTGCTATCTCGTTGTCTTCGGCGAAGTCCAGCTCTACCAGCCCGCTCGGGACCATGGTCTTCAGCTCCTCCGGTGTCCCGCCGGCCACGACCCTGCCTCCGTGGAGGATGGCGATTTCATCGGCGAGGTGGTCGGCCTCCTCCAGGTACTGGGTAGTGAGGAAGATGGTGGTCCCCCTCTCGGCCAGCTCCCGGATGGTCTGCCACATGTCGTTCCGACTCTGAGGGTCCAGCCCGGTAGTCGGCTCGTCGAAGAAGATGATGGGTGCCTCGCCAACCAGGCTCATCGCGATGTCGAGCCGACGCCGCATCCCACCTGAGTAGGTGAGCAGGCGGCGGTCCGCCGC
>JALDXP010000246.1:0-3994 GCA_032154885.1 Actinomycetota bacterium | reverse complement strand
TCTCCCATCTCTTCCGCCACCTCTAGGTCGGCCTGAGCCCGCCGCAGCCGACGAACGTCGGCCACGACATCTCTCAGCTCCGAGTGCCGCTTGCCCAGCTCGGCGAGGAGGGCAGGGTTGGAAAGGGTCGCCGGGTCGGCCAGGGCCGCCTCGGTTTCCTCGAACACCGACTCGATCTCAGCGAGCCGCCGGGTCAGGGTGTCGTCCATCACTCTTCCCCTTGCGGAGGAGCGACGCCGAACACCGCACTTCGAACCTGAAGCGCCGTCTCCGGTAGCCCGCCGCGACCGATGACGTCGTCGACCATGTCGTCATCGAGTGCCACGACCAAGCTCGAGATTGCCACCTCGACCTGGTTCTCATCGGGTACGCGTGTGGTGAGCTTCTGCAGCCAGATCCCAGGTGCCGCCAGCGCCCGGGCCAACCATCCGCTGCTTCTCGTGCCCGACCACCGCAACAACTCGTAGGCGATTCCGGCGATGATCGGGATGCCAAGCAGCCGTGACACGACCAGGAAGGCCCAGCCGGGTCTCCCAAAGAACGAGAACAGGATGATCGAGCCAAGGACCACGATGAGGAGGAAACTGGTCCCGCACCGGGGGTGCTCCGGGGGATAACGCCGCACCGACTCCACGCTCAGCGGCTCCCCGGCCTCGAAAGCATGTATCGACATGTGCTCGGCGCCGTGGTACTCGAAGACTCGCCCGATCTCGGCCGAGCGGCCGATCACCCAGATGTAGCCGATGAAGAGGGCGAGACGGATCGCCCCCTCCGACATGTTGAACAGAAGGCCCGACTCGCCGGCCACGGCCCCTGCCGCCAGGGCGGGCAGGATGATGAAGATGCCGGCGAAGAGGGCAAAGGCCAGCGCCATCGTCCAGCCGATCTGCGATTTGGTCAGCGGCTCCTCTTCTTCACCGGAGGCCATCTCGGCAGACCAGGAGAGGGCTCGGAACCCGAGGCTGAGCGATTCCCAGAGCACGACGACGCCGCGCACAAAGGGAATCCGGGCTGCCGGGTTTCGTTCGGCGAGACGGCCGAGAACGTGGCGTTGGGCGACGATGTCGCCCTCGGGCTTGCGAACAGCCACCGACCACGCACCCGGGGCGCGCATCATCACACCTTCGATGACTGCCTGACCTCCGACCGTCCTGGCCGGGTCGATAGGACCGCTCAGCCGGGGAGCGCTCGACTCACTCTGCGTCAGCGGCGTCCGCCTCCGCGCTCTCATCGGCCGGCTCGCCGGCCTTGGTGAATGCGGTCTTCCCGTAACGCTTCTGGAACCGCTCCACCCGGCCACCGCTGTCGACAAGCTTCTGCTTGCCGGTGAAGAAGGGGTGGCACTCGTTGCAAAGCTCGATATGCATGTCGCCGGGCTTGGTGCTCCTGGTCGTGAAGGTGTTGCCGCACGAGCAAGTGACGTGAGTCTCGGCGTATTCGGGGTGGATATCGGTCTTCACCGTCGGCTCCTATCTAGCTGCCGCTGCTCTTCGCCACTTCGGCGAGGAACTCGGCGTTGGACTTGGTGGTCTTCAGTCGGTCGATCAGGAGCTCGAGGGCGGCACCTGGCTCCAGCGCCAGCAGGACCCGACGCAACTTCCAGACCTGGGTGAGCTCCTTCTGGTCGAACAGCAGCTCTTCTTTTCTTGTTCCCGATGCCTCGATGTCGATGGCGGGGTAGATCCGCTTGTCGGCCAGCTTGCGATCGAGCCGCAGCTCCATGTTCCCGGTGCCCTTGAACTCCTCGAAGATGACCTCGTCCATCTTGGACCCGGTCTCGACGAGGGCAGTCCCGAGGATGGTGAGCGAGCCGCCTTCCTCGATGTTGCGGGCTGCGCCGAAAAAGCGCTTGGGCGGGTACAGGGCCTGCGAGTCGACACCACCGGACAGGATCCGGCCGGACGCCGGAGTCGCCAGGTTGTGGGCTCGGGCGAGACGGGTGATCGAGTCGAGCAAGATCACGACGTCAGTGCCCATCTCCACCAGCCGCTTCGCCCTCTCCAACGCCAGCTCGGACACCTGGGTGTGCTCCTCAGCGGGACGGTCGAAGGTCGAGTAGATGACCTCTCCCTTGACCGAGCGCTGCATGTCGGTGACCTCTTCGGGTCGCTCATCGACCAGAACGACCATCAGGTAGCACTCGGGGTTGTTGGTGGTGATCGCCTGGGCGATCTCCTGGAGAACGGTCGTCTTTCCGGCTTTGGGCGGTGAGACGATCAGACCGCGCTGGCCCTTGCCAATGGGCGCGATCAGATCGACGATGCGGGTGAGGATGCCGTTGGCCCTCCCGTCGATCTCGAGACGGAGTCTCTCATCGGGGAAGAGCGGCGTGAGCGATTCGAACTTGGGCCGCTTCATCGCCTCATCGGAGGTCATGCCATTGACCTTGTCGATGCGGACAACGGCGGCGAACTTCTCCTTGGAGCGCGGGGGCCGGATGGGCCCGGAGACGATGTCTCCCTTGCGAAGGCGGAACTTGCGAACCTGATTGGCCGAGACGTAGACGTCCTTGTCTCCGGAGAGATATCCGGTGACCCTCAGGAAGCCGTAGCCCTCGGGAAGAATGTCGAGCAGACCCTCACGGGTCTCGAGATCCTCCTCGGGGATGTACTCGTCCTCACGGCCACCGCCACCACCGCGGCGACGTCGGTTCCGATTGCGGTTGCCACCCTGACGATCGTCGTAATCGGGGCGGCCACCCTGCTGACGTGACTCGGGGCGCGGCTCATCGCCCGATTCCTGATCGGAGGCCACTTCCCCGTCCTGACCGGCCCGCTCGGTGCGAGGGGTGGCCTGGGGAAGGTCGACCTCCTCGGCGGGCGAGGGGTCGGCGACCTGACCGGCGTCAACGAGAGCGCTGATCAGCTTTGATTTCTGGAGACCATCGGTCTCGATACCTACTGCACCGGCGATCTGTCGCAGCTCGTCGATGGACTTGCTCTGGAGTTGAGCTCGTGTGGTCATTGGATCCTTCGCGATTCTTCGCTTTCAGGCTCGAACGGACCGGGATATTGCGCCATCGCAAATATGGATGGCATGCCTCGGATGAGGACTGTGAGTGGGTGGCCGCAACGTCCCTTCGCGTTGTCGGCTGATCGCATGGTAGCCGCTCCCCACAGTTGCGCAAAGCAGCCGACCTGTTTATCGGAGCAGTTTGTCCAGCTCTGAAGGGTCGGCGTCGATGACGGTCACACGCTCTGGCTTCTTGGATGGGTCGTCGAAACCTCTGGGTGGTTTGGGCCGTCGGCCCACCGCTCGCTCCACCACATCTCCGAATTTGGCCGGATGAGCTGTGGAGACCACGACCACGGGCCTCTCGCCAACGATGGAGTCCGAGACGTGCCAGGCGGTCGCCGTATGTGGGTCGAGCAGGTAGCGATAGCGCCCATTCACTCGGGCGATGGTGTCAACTATCTCCTGGTCGTCGACAAACCCGGCGCGGAATGCCCTCGAAGGATCACCCGTGAAGCGCTCCAGGTTCGAGGGGACACTGACGTCCATAGCCGGCGCCAGGGTCGGGATCACGTCACCCGGTGCCATGGTGCCGGTGTTGACCAGATCCGACAAGCCTCGATTGGCGTTGTTGGCGATGGCGATTGTCTCGATTGGCACTCCCATCTGCTTCGCCAGCGAGCAGGAGGGAACATTGCCGAAGTTTCCAGTCGGGACCACAACATCGAACGATTGGTCGAACTGAGCCGCCAGATAGACGTAGTAGCCAGCCTGGACGGCAACTCGGGCCCAGTTGATCGAGTTGAAGGCGAGCAAGCCCCGATCTCGTGAGAAGGCGGCCTTGACCATGGCCTGGCAGTCGTCGAAATTCCCCCTGACTGCCACCGCAAGTACGTTGTCGTCCTCCACAGTCGTCATTTGGCGCCGCTGGAAATCTGAGATCAAACCTTCGGGGTAGAGCACCACGATCCTCAGGTTTGGCCGACCACGACAAGCCTCGATCGCAGCTGAACCGGTGTCTCCCGAGGTCGCTCCGAGGATG
>JALDXP010000245.1:0-4003 GCA_032154885.1 Actinomycetota bacterium | reverse complement strand
ATGTTCCTCAGTTGGGCCATCTGGGCCGTGGCATCGGCGCCATGGCCGGCGACGTCACCGATGACCACCGCCAGCGAACTCCCGACCTCGTATACGTCGTACCAGTCCCCACCCGACTGGGTTCGGACCGAAGCCGGTATGTACCGGGCTGCGATCTCGACACTTTCGGGGTCGGGGAAGTTGGTGGGGGCGAACCATTGGCGCAGCCCGTCGCTGAGCTGCCCGTACTCGGCCAGCGCCTCCTGACGCTCCCTGGTGGCGAACACCGCGTTGCCCCCGACCAGGACGGTGAGGAGGAATAGGGCACTGAGGAGGATCGAGCCAGTCCACAACGCAAGCTCGGCGCTGTCGAGCTCCTTCCCGGCCACTGTCGCCACGCGCTCGTGGACTGTCGGGATGAGGGCATCGACTTGCTCGATACGCACCGTACTGGCCTCGAACCATTTCTGGGGGCTGATCGACTCGACCGCTGACCCAACGTCGGTGATCTGCTCCACCATCCTGGACACCTCCTGGGAGGCCTCGCCGGTCCTGATCCCCTCGATGACCGCGAGGTCGTCGCCGGCGGCGAGCGATCTCGCCTCGAAGAATCTCTGGTTGAGGTTGTCGGATTCGCCTTCGAGTTGAAGCAACATTTCCTCAGACATAGGGCTGCCGGTGACCAGAGCTTCCTGGATGAGGTAGCGCTGAGTGTTGAGACTTTCGGCCAGGCCGAGCAGGGCTACGAGGAGGCTCCGATCCTCGAGCGTCGTCGAGTCCGATGACTGTTGCATGAGCTCGCTCGTGGCCGCTACGGAGGTAGCCACGACCTCGCTGTAAAGGGGGTACGTCGACTCACCACTGGTCGACAGGGCTGCCTCCCTGAAGTCGGCGAGAGATCCGTCAGCCGAGAGGACATCGCCGATCGACGGTGTCGCCGTGTCCGATATCTCAGACCGGTGCCGCGCCCAGGATGCCCGGAGAGCCTGCATTCCCAAGTCGGTGTCGACGATGGCGGCGTCATACCCGGAGTGGTACATGTAGAGGTCGGCGTCGGCCAGGCTCGAAGCCAGCGCCCGCTCGTGTTGCAATGCGGCAGTTGCGACGATGGAATCTTCGGTCGTCTCGGCGGCGGCGACCGCCTCGACGGCGCCGGCGTAAGCGCGCTGCGATGACGTGACAGTGACGATCAGAACGGCGAGCACCCCGAGGACGATCAGCGATGCCAGAGCGGCGGCGACCACGACCGATCCCGAACGCTTGCGAGGCCGGGTCGAGACCCGTGTGAACCAAGCGCTCATCGCTCCGGGCCCAATCCCCGGGGATCGCGGGTGCGAACCATCTGAGTCCCCTCGACGACCAACGGGAGGGGATGGTAGTTCTGGACCGGAGCGAAAGAACATGGCGTATCTGGGAATGGCCCACGCACTCTTTGTGGGCGGAGGTGAGAGACATGAGCATTCACATAGAGCCGGAAGAAGGGGCCGAAGCCGCAGCGCAGATCCCCGATGAGGAATTTCAAGTTCTCGTCCGGATCGTGGTTTGGGAGCTTGCGATGAGGACCAACCCCAAGCAGTTCGAGGAGCACGTCAAGCAGCTAGCCGCATTCCGCGAAAGGTTCGAGCCCGATCTCGATACGGCCCGCAAGGAAAGGGACGCCCGGCGCTTCGTGGCTGCGGTCCTGGCCGACATCGAGTCGCTCCCGACGACCGAGACCCACCATGAGCGGTCTCCATCTGAGCCGACCACCGGTCTCTATCTGTGACTCAGTTCGGGCTCCCAAGCGGCGTCAGGCCGATCAAGCCGGTCGGGTTTCCGCCGATAATTAGTCGGTGAACACGTTACGAGGGAGTCGCCGGATCGTGGCCGGCCGTGGGTCGGCGGTGCTCCTGGTGATTACGTTGCTCGGGCTGATTGCGCTCGGCGTCTATTCGTCGAGCCGATTCGGGCCTGCCACGACCGCACAGATCGCGGTCAGCTTCGTCATGCCCGCCCTGGTCATGGTCTTCTTCTGGCGTGCGGCTCGGGCTCGCCTCCACGCCCGCGAAAACGACATGCAGCTCGAGTTGGGGCTGGAGCGCGTCACGAACCGGGCCACCGAGCAGTTCCTTGCAGGCGTCTCCCACGAGCTCGTCCCGCACGTCGAACTGTGCAATGTGAAAGCTGAAGCTCTCGTCGTGGGGTTCGAGTACCAGGACCTTGGCGCCGACATCAAGATCGCCGTGCCCGAGATCCTCATCGAGTCCGATCCCAGCATCTTCCGCGAGATCCTCCATCTCTTGGTCGGCAATGCCGTCCGCCACGGGGGGAAGAGAGTGGCCATCTGGGCAGTGGCCGAGGGCCAGGACATGAGGATCAGCGTCTCCGACGACGGTCCCGGGCTCCCGGAGGGAACCGGCACTCAGATTTTCCAGCGTTACGTCGACCTCGCCGAGGAAGCTCGGAGCCCGGCGCGCTCCGGGTCAGGCCTCGCTGTCGTCCGTGGCCTCGCCGAGCAAATCGGCGCCAAGCTGGGATATAAGAGAGATCCGAGCTGGACTCATTTCTCGGTGAGCCTGCCATTGGCCTCCGCCCCGGCCGGCTCGCCTGCGGATCGGGTTCCGCTCGAAGCTGGGGCTCGTTGAGACATGCGAGGACCCGGCGTGAAGTGGGGCGTGCTGATCGCCCTGACCCTGGTGCTTCTCGCTCCGGGCGTCGCCCTCGCTGAGCAAGAGAACTACTACCTCGGCCCGGACGGGGTCCCCCGTGCCCAATTGATGTTCAATCCGCTCGGGGGAGAGATGCCCAACTACGACCGGGGCAGGGACGTCGAGCCCGGATTACTCCTGCAACGCTCGAGTCGCGGATTGGAGGAAGACGACGCAGCCCGCTTCCAGCACTGGCAGATCGACATGGCTGGGCAGCGGCTGACGGGCTACCCATCGATGGCGGTGTGGAGCGCGGCCGACATGTTCGAGGCAGGAAAACATGGTGTCTTCACCGTCTATCTCCTCGACTGTGACACCACAGGCTCCAACTGTGACAACCTCGGATCGAGGGTGGCAACTGTCGACAGCGGCGCCGGAGCGACGTGGATCGAGACCACGCTCGACTTTCCTGCCCTTGACCATCAATTCGGAGAGGGTCGCCACCTCGGCGTGAGGATCGTCGTCTCGACCGCTTCGGAGACGGACATGATCTTCGCCTACGGCTACGCCTCACAGAGAAGCCGTCTCACAATTCACTCCGAGCAGCCGGTGCGAGCGGTCGACTCCACCGTCGCGCCAGCAGCATCCGTAATGGCAGGAGCCGCCGATTTCGCTGCTGTGGCTCCGGTGGTGCCAGTGGCCTCGACGGATCCGGTGGTCGTAGACGCTCCGGTTGCGACTGCGTCGTTCTGGCCATGGTTGACGACTCTGGTGGCGTCCACGGTGGGGCTGGTGGTTGTTGGCGGCTTGCTCCTCGCCTCTTTGACCAAGCCGGGTCGGCACGTGCGCCGTCACGATGGCGAGCATCCTCCGGCGCGTCAGACCAGTCGGATCTCCGTCTCCGCTCCCTGATCGACGATCCGGTCACAGCTGGTGCAATACCAGTGTGCCTCCAGCGGGGTGCCGCAGAGCTGGTGTCTGATCGCCTCTCCTTCGTCTGATTGGCGATCACCCCAATGGGTGAGCAGCCGGAGGGCGCCGGCCAGGTCGCGACCGGCGCCGGTCAGCTCATAGACATGGCGGGGAGGTTTGTCCGAGTACGGCCTGGAGAGAATCACGCCCTCGTCTTCGAGACGGCCCAGACGGCTGGAGAGGATGTTCGGCGCGATACCAGTGACCCTGTCGGCGAGATCTGAGAACCTCAGCGGTGCGCCTTGCAGCGCGTCGATGATCAGGAGCGACCAGCGGTCACCTATCCGCTCCAAAGCCCGACTCAACGGCCCGCGGTCTTCGTCCATCTGTCCATGCTATGTCGCCAGACCTTGCCGACCTGGCTTCCGGCGGTGATACACTTGCAAATTGCAAGTTGCTAGTGACGAGGAGGCACATGATGATTC
>JALDXP010000244.1:0-4029 GCA_032154885.1 Actinomycetota bacterium | reverse complement strand
CCGTGTTGGGTGGCGACACGGTTGATCATCTCCTGGATCAGGACCGTCTTGCCGACACCCGCGCCGCCGAACAGACCGATCTTCCCACCCTGGAGGTATGGGCTGATCAGATCGAGGACCTTGATCCCGGTCTCGAAGACCGTTTTCTGGGGCTCGACGTCCTCGAAGGCCGGAGGAGTCCGATGGATCGGCCATCTCGGGTCGGAGAAGTCCTGGTCGGGAGCATCCAGCGAGTCACCCCACACATTGAAGATGTGACCCAGGGTCTGGTCTCCGACCGGCACGGTGATCGGGCCCCCGGTGTTGATGACCTCGGCGCCACGGGTCAACCCGTCGGTAGGGGCCAGGGCGATCGCCCGCACCTTGCTCCCACCGAGATGCTGGGCGACTTCGGCCAGCACCGAGCGTTTCTCGTCACCGAGGGTGAAATCGATCGTGATGGCGTGGAGGATCTCGGGCATCCCATCGGGCGGGAACTCGACATCGACCACCGGTCCGGCGACCTTGACGATTCGCCCGACGCTCTTGGCGTCACTCATGGCTGTCTCCATTCTTGATTTTGAACTCTCCCCCCGGGGAGCACCGCCGGAGGCGGGGAGGGGGCACTCTTCATCTGTTCGACTCGGCCAGCGCCTCGGCACCGCCCACGATCTCGGAGATCGCGGTGGTGATCTCCGCCTGACGGGCACGGTTCGCTTGGACGGACAGGACCCTGATCAGGTCCTCGGCGTTGTCCGTCGCCGCCTTCATCGCCCGGCGCCGGGCGCTGTGCTCCGAGGCCGAGGCTTCGAGCAGCACGTTGAAGACGGTCGCCTCGACATATCTGGGGAGAAGGCGGTCGAGAATCTCCTCAGGTGAGGGCTCGAACTCGTAGGTGGCGGAAGGGCCTTCCTGTTCGGCCTGCTCCGGCGGGGTGATCGGGAGCAGGTCGAGACGGGTCGGGACCTGGTTCATCGCCGACTGGTACCGGGTGAAGAACACCTCGACCGCGTCGATGTGGTCCGTGGCGAAGGCAGTGAGCACCGAGCTGGCCACGGCCCGGGCGTCGCCATATCCCGGCGTGTCTGTGACCCCGAGGTAGGCGCCGTCGATGCGGAACCCCCGATATCGGAAGTAGGCCTGTGCCTTCTTGCCGATCGCGTAGAGGGCGACGTCCTTGCCCTCCCGATCCAGCTCGCGGATGCGATTCTCGGCCAGCCGGATGATGTTCGAGGCATATGACCCGGCAAGACCCCGGTCCGATGTCACGATGACCAGCCCGACCGTCTTGACCTCGCGCTGTTCGAGCAAGCGGTGCTTCGCCCCGGCGCCTGCGGCACCGACGTTCTCGATGACCTCGATCAGCTTGGCGGTGTAGGGCTTCGATGCATTGACCCTGGCCTGGGCTTTCGGGATCCGGCTGGTGGCGATCAGCTCCATGGCGCGGGTGATCTTCTTGATCGCCTCGACGCTCCTGATGCGGCGCCGGGTGTCCCTCAGCTGGGCGGAGGCCATGCCCGGTGCCCCTACTCCTCGACCTTGGAGCCTTCGAAGGTCTCCTTGAACTGGGCGATGGCGTTCGGCACCTCGTCGCCTTCGGGGAGCTTGCCGGTGTCCCGGATCTCGGAGAGGAGACCGGGGTGCCTGCTTCGGAAGAACTCGGCCAACTCGTTCTCGAAGCGGCGGACGTCGGCGATGACGACGTCGTCCATGTGGCCCTCGGTGACGGCGTAGATCGACACCACCTGCTCCTCGACCGGAATCGGGGCGAATTGGGGCTGCTTGAGCACCTCTACCACCCGGCGTCCACGCTCCAACTGTGCAAGCGAGGTGGCATCCAGCTCGGATCCGAATTCGGCAAACGCCGCCAGCTCGCGGAATTGAGCCAGGTTGAGGCGGAGGGGGCCGGCGATCTTCCTCATGGCCGGCACCTGGGCGGCGCCACCGACACGGGAGACAGAGATGCCGGCGTCGAGGGCGGGACGGATGCCCTGGAAGAACAGGTCGGCGAGCAGGTAGCACTGCCCGTCGGTGATCGAGATGACGTTGGTCGGGATGTAAGCCGAGATGTCGTTGGCCTTGGTCTCGATCACCGGGAGGCCCGTCAGCGAGCCGCCACCGAGCTCGTCGGAGAGCTTGGCGCAACGCTCGAGGAGCCGGCTGTGCAGGTAGAAAACGTCGCCGGGGTACGCCTCACGACCGGGAGGTCGACGCAGAAGAAGTGAGATCTCGCGATACGCCACAGCCTGTTTGGAGAGGTCGTCGAAGATGACCAGAGCATGCTGCCCGTTGTACATCCAGTGCTGGCCGATGGCCGAGCCGGCATAGGGGGCATACATCTGCAGCGCCGGAGCGGCGGAGGCCGCGGCATTGACGACGACGGTGTACTCCATAGCCCCGTGCTCTTCCAGGGTCGCCACGATCTCGGCGACCGTGGAGGCCTTCTGCCCAATGGCGACGTAGATGCACTTGACCTCGTCCTTGGTCCCCTGGTTGACCTTTTGGTTGATGATCGTGTCGACCAGGATCGCGGTCTTGCCGATCTGTCGGTCGCCGATGATCAGCTGGCGCTGGCCACGCCCGATCGGTGTCATCGAGTCGATGGCTTTGATCCCGGTCTGCAGTGGCTCCTTGACCGGCTGTCGCTCCACCACCGATGGTGCCTGGGTCTCGAGGAGTCGGCGCTCGGTGGTGTTGATCGGGCCCTTGCCGTCCACCGGGTTGCCCAGCGGGTCGATGACCCGTCCCAGCAGGGCATCCCCCACCGGAACCGAAAGCACCGTGCCGGTCTGCTTGACGGGGTCGCCTTCCTGGATGTGGCTGGCCTCTCCGAGGACCACCACACCGAGGTCCTCCTCGTCGATGTTGAGGGTGACACCAATCAACCCGCCGGGGAGCTCGAGTAACTCCGACGCCATGACATTGGGCAGGCCTTCGACTCGGGCGACGCCGTCGGCGATGGCAGTGATGTAGCCGACGGTTTCCTTGTCCACCTCCGGCTGCCAGCCGGCAAGCTGCTCCTTGAGGGACTTCGTGATCTGGTCGGCAGTGATGGTCAAATCGGTCATGTGACTCCTCAGCGGCTCAGGACGGCCTGACGAAGCTCGGTTATGGCGTTGGAAACAGTCCCGTCGATGACGACGTCACCGACACGGGCGACGATGCCGCCGATGACCGACTCGTCGACCACGACCTTCACTTCGACCTTCTTACCGGTGGCCTTGCCCAGAGCCACGGCCAGACGCTCGATGGTCGCGTCGTCGAGTGGGACAGCCGAGCGCACCTCGGCAAGAGCCCTCGCACGCGACTCCACCGCCTTCTCCACAAAGCTCCTGGCGATCTCCGGGATGTCGGAGGTTCGGCCCTGGGCGACGATGAATTGGACCAGTCCCACCGTGAGCGACGAGGCACGGCCGCCCATCAGGTCGTCGATGATCGCACTCTTCTTGTCCAGCGGGAGGTTGGGGTTGGTCAGTGTCGACCTGAGCTCAGCGGACTTCTCGACGGCCTGGCCCAGGGCCAGGAACTCGGTCTCGACGCGACTCAGCTCATCCTCGGCCTCGGCGAGGTCGAGGATGGCTGTGGCATAGCCGCTGATCCGCTTGTCCACCACTACAGACGCTCCAGGTCCGCCAGGTAGCGATCGATCAGGTCCTGCTGCATCTTGTCGTCGAGCGATTCGCCGACGATCTTCTCGGCCAGACCCACGGAGATCTCACCGACCTCGCGACGGGCTTCCGCCAGGGCTCGGGTTTTCTCGTTCTCGGCCTCCTCGCGCGCCTTGTCCAGGATCTGGGCAGCTTCCTCCTCGGCGCGGGCCACGACGTCTGCCTTCAATTGCTCGCCCGCCGTGCGTGCTTCCTCGATGATCCGGTTGCCCTCGGTCTTGGCCTCGGCGAGCTGCGCCCGGTAATCGGCAAGAAGACTCTCGGCCTCTCGCTTCGACTCCTCGGCCTCAGAGAGCTGGCCGGTGATGGCTTGCTGACGGGCCTCCAGCGTCTTGTTGATGCTGGGCAGGGCCTTCCTCCACACGAAGAAGAAGACGATCAG
>JALDXP010000243.1:0-4035 GCA_032154885.1 Actinomycetota bacterium | reverse complement strand
TTCCGGTGCAGGCGATCGTCTACGACCGATATGGCCCGCCTGATGTCCTCGAGCTCAGGGACGTAGAAGAGCCCGAGGTCGGTGAGACCGATGTCCTGGTCCGGGTTCGAGCCGCGGCGGCCAATCCGCTCGACTGGTTCGCCTTCACCGGGACTCCGTACATCGCCCGACCCGGATTCGGGTTGACCAAGCCAACCGGCAAGAGGCTGGGCGCAGACTTCGCCGGCGTGGTCGAGAGTATCGGCACCAAAGTCACTCGTTTTCAGCCGGGGGACGAGGTCTACGGCACCACCGTCGGCTCCTTCGCCGAGCTGGTCTCCGTCGGCGAAGCCGTCTCGGTGGCTCCCAAGCCCACCCGGCTTTCATTCGAACAGGCGGCAGCGGTCCCGGTGGCGGCGCTCACCGCCCTTCAGGCTTTGCGTGACAAGGGCTCGGTCGCCGCGGGCCAACATGTCTTGGTGAACGGGGGGGCAGGCGGGGTGGGCACATTCACGGTCCAGATCGCCAAAGCTCTGGGAGCCGAAGTGACGGCTGTGTGCAGCAGCCGGAACGCGGACATGGTGGCGGCGCTGGGTGCCGACCAGGTGGTCGACTACACCAGGGAGGACTTCACCCACGGCGCACCGGGATACGACCTGATGATCGACATCGCCGGCAGCCGACCATGGTCCGACGTCAAGCGCGTCCTCCGACCCGGCGCCAAAGTGGTCATCGTGGGCGGCCCCAAGACCAACCGCATGCTCGGGCCGCTGGGCCACATGCTGCAGATGACGCTGGGCTCCATCTTCGCCAGCCAGAAGACAACCTTCTTCATCTCCAAGGAGAACACAGACGACCTGGACACCCTGACCGGTCTCATCGAATCAGGAAAGGTCACCCCGTTCGTCGAGGAGACCTATCCCCTCGACCAGGTCTCGAAGGCGATGGCCTACCTCGGCACGGGACACGCTCGAGGAAAGCTGGTCATCACCATCTGAGACGGCCGCCTTACTCGCCACCCAGCAGGTCGAGGAGCTGGTCGCCATATGCCTCGAGCTTGGCGGGCCCTATCCCGGGGATCTCGAGCAAGGCCTCCTCGGTGCCGGGGCGTAGGGCGGCGAGCGCTTCCAACGTCCGATCATTGAAGATGACATAGGCAGGCACACCCTGGGAGCGGGCCTGGCCGAGGCGCCACGCCTTGAGGCGATCGACAAAACCTGGGTCTGTCCTATCCCCTCCCGGGGTGAGTCGTCCATAGACCCCGGCATTGCCCACCTTCCCCACCTTCTCCCCGAATGGCACCGACAACATGGCCCCGCTGCCAGCCGATTTGACCAAAACACCGATGGTGAGGATCTCGTCCACGACACCCCGTTGCCCACCCATGATCGTTATCTCGTCACCGACCTCGACGAAGACGGCATCGGACGGGATCCGGGCCGGCGCCAGATCCCTCCGGGCCGGTGGTGCCTCCGTCTCGATCGAGGCCGACCCATCGAGCTCAGCCAGGAATCTCGACGGACGTGCCTCGTCGACCAGAATCGTCACCGTCTGCCGCCCCCGTGTCAGGGCGACATGGAACACCCGGCGCTCCTCCTCGATGTCATCGGACAGCTCGTGGGGCATCGAGCCCCGGTCGGCGCCGAACACCATGACGTGATCCCACTCCAGCCCCTTCACCCGGTGCACTGTGGACAGGGTCACCCCGCCGGGGCTGGTAGGAGCTGCCAACCGCTCCCGGAGCCACGGCTCGAACCGGTCCGGCTCCGGGCCAAGCGGCGCAACCCGGAGGAGGGCGGTTAGGTCGTCACCCTGAGCCGCCCGGTCGGCTCGGGTCCGGCCCGCATCCAGCGCCGCTGCAGCCCGGTCCAGCCCGACGCTGTGGGTGAGCACGTCGAGCAGCCGGGCAGTCGAAACGGTGGATTGCGCGGCATGGGCGATGTCGTCGCAGAGCTCGCCCCACCGATCCGCGCGGCGCCCGTCGAGTGTCTCACCGATCTCCGCCAGGTCTCCCAGCGAGAACGGTCCCCGTCGTCGCCCAATCATCTCCCCGAACAACCGGGTGATCCCCCGCCCCGGACGGCGAATTATCTCGAACAGGTCGTTGCGACTCATGCGCTCTGGATCGAGAGCGACCCGAATCCAGGCCAGCGCGGCCCGGAGCACGGTTCGATCGAGAGCGGCGCTGGTGAGCGGGCTGTGAAACGGAACCTCAGACTCACTGAGAGCGACATGGATCGGCAACAAGCTGGAATTCACCCGAGAGAGCACGGCAATCGTCTCGGGCTCTGCGCCTCCGTCGATCGCCTTGGCGATGCGGGTGGCTGCCGTCATCCCCAGCTCGTCGCCCGGATGGCTGACGATCTCGAGACCCTGGCGCTCGCTGACGCCCCGGATGGTCTTGTCCACCCGGCGCTTGTTATAGCCGAGAAGGTTGATCGCCGACTCGACGACATCGGCCGGTGACCGGTAGTTGACCTCGAGAGCATGGGAAGTCGCACCGGGGAACAGATCCTCGAAGTCAATGAGGAATCCGGGGTCGGCCCCGGCGTACCCGTAGATGACCTGGTCGTCGTCGCCGACGCCAAAGACATCGAGACCAGGCGACGCCACCAACCGAATCAGGAGGAGATAGGAAGGAGTCAGGTCCTGGAACTCGTCGACGAGAAGGTGCCGGCACTGTGCCTGCCAGAGGGCGCGCAAGTGGGGCAGCCGGCACAAGGCCTCGATGGCACCGTAGATCTGCTCGGAATGATCGGCCTCACCGGCACGCTCGAGCCCCTGTCGGTAGCGACCAAAGGTCTCGGTGAAGCCGGGTACGTCGTCGCGCTCTGCTTCGACCAACTCAGGGTCACGAAGCCCGATGCGCACCTCGTCGAGAGCTTCGAGATAGGGACCGATGGTGTCGGTGTTGGCACGGGGCGGAGCAGCTGATATCGGCTCCAGCCTTCGACGTTGCTCGCGCTCATCGATGAGGCGAATACCCGGCTTCGCCATGCGCAGGATCTCCCAACCCAGAGAGTGGATCGTGCGCACGTTGAGCCGACTCCCACCCGGGAGCCGTTCGACCATCTCGGCGGCGGCGCGCCGGTTGTAGGCGAGGGCAGTGAGGATCTCCGGCTCGATGCCCCTGTCCTCGATGAGATGACGGACCCGAGCAGTGAGCACCCTGGTCTTCCCCGATCCGGCCGGGGCGATGATCCGGGCCGGGCCCACATGGTGGGACACCGCTTCGTGCTGGTCCGGGGCCAGATCGACCGAGGGCTCGATGAAGCGCGGCACCGGAGTGGCCCGGCCGAGGTCGACCGTCTCGTGATGAATCACCGGTTCATCGAGATCGAGCGGCTGACGAGGACCGCCGTCGATCCAGGCCGGCATCCCATCGGCTCTGATGACATCGCCAGAGCCACCGACAGTGACATCGAGCCGGGCGGCTGCCTTGTGGCCCCACCACCACACCGGCGGATCGGTTCGAGCGTCGTAGGAGTTGTGCCAGACCACTTTGGCGAGACGTTCCCGGAGAAACGTGAATCGGCTGCCCAGCTCGTAGGGAGGGGCGTCGGTCGTCTCGACCCGGCTCAGCTCGTCCGGCGCGACGTCGAGCTCGTAGACGGTGGGGAGACGCTTCACGTACCGACGCTGGGCGTCGTTCACCGCGGAGAGGAGACTGTCCGGATCGGCGAGCAGGTCCGCGTCGATCCGGATCCGGTCGGCGTCGGACCAGGCCGGAGGGGCAGGCGAATCGGGACCCACCACCACCGACCGACCCAGAAGGGCAGGACCCGGTGCCGTCACCTGACCGACATTACGAGAGGCCACCGACAGATTCGATACCTGAAGGATGTCCGGCACTTAGCCCTCTGGCGCCCGGTAATCCTCCTAGAACTCCGGCCCGACCGGGCCGTTCTCAAGTGTCTCGGGCCCGCCAGAGGTTCCGAAGATGGCGGCGGGCTCGAGGTCCTCAGTCGTGTCGGCACGGAGTGCCACCCAGACTGCCCCCCGGGCCAGGGAGCCGACGGGCTCGATCGAGCCGTCGGCGCCCTTCGAGCCACCGTC
>JALDXP010000242.1:0-4035 GCA_032154885.1 Actinomycetota bacterium | reverse complement strand
CGTTGGCCTGGGCGATGACGAATCGCTCCTCCTCGATGGCGGTCAGGTACTCCACTTTGGTAGTGACCTTGCCCGACTCGACCTTGCGGTACGGAGTCTCGATGAAGCCGAACTCGTTGACCCTGGCGTAAGAGGCGAGGGAGCCGATCAGACCGATGTTCGGGCCCTCTGGCGTCTCGATCGGGCACATCCGCCCGTAATGGGAGGGGTGGACGTCCCTGACCTCGAACCCGGCCCGCTCACGTGAGAGCCCACCAGGCCCGAGCGCCGAGAGACGGCGACGGTGGGTGAGCCCGGCCAGCGGGTTGGGCTGGTCCATGAACTGCGACAGCTGTGATGTCCCGAAGAACTCCTTGATCGCGGCGGTGACCGGACGGATGTTTATCAAGCTCTGCGGGGTGATCGCATCCGGGTCCTGGGTCGTCATGCGCTCCCGGACCACTCGCTCGAGACGGGTGAGCCCGACCCGAACCTGGTTCTGGACCAGCTCGCCGACCGTGCGGATGCGCCGGTTGCCGAAGTGGTCGATGTCGTCGGTATTGACGGCGACCTCGGTTCCGGTGTGCGTCGTCATCGTGGTCTGGCCGGCATGCAGCGCCACCAGGTACTTGATGGCGTCGATGATGTCCTCGTCGCGCAACAGCTGGAGGCCCTCGGCCCGGTAATCGGTCGGGGAGTCCTCCCGGTACTTCTGGCTGATCTTGTAACGACCGACCCGGGTCAGGTCATAGCGCTTCGGGTTGCGGAACAGAGTCTGGATGAGACCGCGGGCCGACTCGACCGTGGTCGGCTCACCAGGACGCAACTTCCGGTAGAGATCGAGCAACGCCTCTTCCTTGGAATGCGCGGTGTCCTTCTCGATGGTGTTCTTGATCGACTCGGCGCCGTCGAACATCGCCAGGATCTCCTCGTCTGTCTCGGCGATACCGAGCGCCTTGAGGAAGGCCGTGATGTACTGACGGCGTTTGCGATCGACGCGGACACCGATGGTGTCCTTCTTGTCCGTGTCGAACTCGAGCCACGCACCGCGACCCGGGATGATCTTGCCCGAGAAGATCTCCCTGTCGGAGGTCTTGTCCGGGGTCTTGTCGAAGTAGATGCCCGGTGAGCGCACCAACTGGGAGACGATGACTCGCTCCGTGCCGTTGATGATGAACACGCCCTTGTCGGTCATGATCGGAAAGTCTCCGAGGAAGACCTGCTGCTCCTTGATCTCACCGGTCTGCCGGTTCATGAACCGGGCGGTGACGAACAAGGGCATGGCGTAGTTGGAATCTCGCTCCTTGGCCTCCTCGAGACTCATTTGAGGCTCGCCGAATCGATGGTCGGTCAGCTCGAGGGCGAGTGAGCCGGTGAAGTCCTCGATGGGGCTGATCTCTTCGAAGATCTCGCGGAAACCCTCGTCGAGGAACCACTTGAAGGATTCGTGTTGGACTGCGAGGAGGTCGGGAAGGGGTAGTACTTCGGGGATTTTTCCAAATGAGAAGCGCTCAGCAACGCGCGAAACCAAGGGGGGCCTCCTGAGGGATCCGGATCAGGTCTAAGTAACGCAGACAAGGCATGCTAACAGACGCGTCAGCATGCCTCCAATTGAAATCTTAAGTTGTCGAAACCACCACATCCAGACATCGCCAGACATCCGCTGCGGCAGTCCCGGACCCGTAGGTCGGTGGTCAGCATACAGCGGCGCCGAGAAGACCGTCAAGGGTATGAGTGGTGGGTGGTGAGTGGTGGGTCGCGGTTCCACTTTCCAAGTCCCGTGGCCTCGTACCATGACCCCGGACCATGGCCAAGCATGCTGCTCCGCTTTCCATCTTCTCCTGGGCGTTCCTGGCGCTCGGTTTGATCATGTTCGCCCTTGCCGGCGTGGGATGGTCGCAGCACGTCTCCAATGATGGTGTGGTCGTGGCGAACAACGTGAGCTACGCCGGTGTGCCAATGGAAGGCGTCACCCCGTCCGGCGTCGAGTCGGCGGTGGCCGATCGCTCCTCTGAGATCCTCGACCGGCAGGTCATGATCGATTACGGGGAGGGTGAGCTCGCCGTCCCGCTTGGGACCATCGGCTTCTCCTACGACAAGGAGGCCACAGCAGCCGCCGTCCTCGCCGCCCGACACGAGGGCTCGGTGTGGCGGCAGTTCTCGTCATGGGCCGTTGGCGGAGTAGCAACCGACGAAATCGAGGAGCAGTGGGCCTTCGACTCGGAACAGGCAAGAGAGGCGCTCGACGACCATCCCGGGCTCACTCCAGTCGTGGTCACCGAGCCAAAGATCGAGCCCGACGGCGGTGGCCAACTCGTCTTGATCCCCGGGGTCATCGGGACCGAGGCAAACATCGACTCGATAGTCGGTCAACTCGGTGAGGTGGACCTCATCGCTCCTCCAGATCGCCTCGACATCGATGTGGAGGAGATCCACCCCACCGTGTCTGACGAGATCGCCGGGGAGACCGTCGAACGGCTCAATGGCCTGACCGGCGGAGGGGTCGACATCTCGGTGGACGGAAAGACCGCGACACTGAGCCCTGCCGTCCTGCAGTCTCATCTCCGCTTCGATATCGGGGGTGGTGAGGTCGGCGTCGCCTTCGACAGCGACGCGCTTCACGCCACGCTCGAGAACACCATCGTCGGACCGGTGGGCAGCTTCGTCGAGCCAACGTTCGCCGTTACCGACGATGTCCCCGCCGTCCTCACCCCGGGCGAGCCACCCCCGGTCTGCTGCGAGGCAGGAGTGGGCAAATGGCTCGGCCAGCAGATCCTTTCCGGCTCGACCGGCCCTTTCGGGCTCCAGTCGAGGCCGACCGTCGACCCCGCCCTGGCCGCCTGGGCCGATGGCAGCCTGATAGTGGAGAAGGTGGGCGAGTTCACCACCCCACACAACTGCTGTGAGACGAGGGTGAGGAACATCCAGCGGATCGCCGACATCGTACGAGGCGTCTATCTGGTGCCGGGGGAGACAATCTCACTAAACGAGTACGTCGGCCCCCGCACCGTCGAGAACGGATTCTTCTCCGCCGGCGCGATTCGACAGGGCCATCTGATCGAAGAGGTCGGAGGCGGCGTGTCCCAGTTCGCCACGACGATCTTCAACGCTGCCTACTTCGCCGGGATGGACTTCGTCGAGTACAGGAGCCACAGCCTCTACTTCTCCCGATACCCCTACGGACGCGAGGCGACGATCTCAAACCCGGCCCCGGACCTGGTGATGACCAACACCACCAACTTTCCGATCCTGATCTGGACGTCCTACACGGACGAGTCGATCACCGTCAGCATGTATTCGACCAAGCACATCGAGATCGAAGAGCTCGATCAGCGCACCTCCAGTCGCGGGGCATGTACCCATGTCGAAACCGACCGGCAGCGGACTTACCCCGACGGGAGGGTCGTCGTCGACACCTTCCTCGCCGACTACAGGCCCGCAGAGGGCATCGACTGCAGCGGCAACCCCATCCCCCCACCGCCCACATAGCCAACGCGGGGCGCGGCTATCTGATCGCTCGGAGTCGCCCACCTCCCAGAGCTCCGACCGCGGGGTCGTCCCCGTAGCCCAGAGCGTTGACCACGAGCAGGACGATGACGAAGACGATCGCCGCCAAGAAGAGACCCATCAGCCAGGGCGGCACCTTCTTCTTCGGGTTCTCTCGTCGACCGCTCTTCATCACGATCATTGTGCCCCGCCGAAGCCGGTTCTCCGATCTCTACGATGCCACCGGTGATCCAGGTGTCATGCCATCCCGGGGAGGACCGTCAATGGTCGTGCCGGTATGAGTAGGCGGGTCGACGAGCACAAGGCGATCATCGGTTGGCGGGAGTGGGTCCAACTGCCCGATCTCGGTGTCGCCGAGATGAAGGCCAAGGTCGACACCGGAGCCGATAACTCATCGCTCCACGCATTCAACCTCGAACGATTCGAGCGCGACGGCACCGAGTACGTTCGCTTCGAGATCCATCCCAAGCAGAGATCGAGGAAGCCTTCCATCCAATGCGAGGCTCCCCTGGCAATGGAGAAGAAGGTGAAGAACCCCGGCGGTCGAAG